>DATMSN010000198.1:0-4661 GCA_035565375.1 Duganella sp.
CGTCGTTCCGCGACATGACGGCGGCCATCGCCCGCGCGCTCGGTCTGGGCGAGGCGCGGGACTGGCCGCTGGAGCAGGCTAGGGAGGAATGGGGGTATGAGATGGCGTCGTACGGGCTCGGGTCCAACAGCCGCGTGCGGGGCAAGCGCGCGCGCGGGCAGTTGGGTTGGAAGCCGCACCGGCCATCGGTGCTTGAGTGGATCGCCAACGATATGTTGAACCGTCGCGCGTGACCGGGCGTGGGCCGCTGGCGGCTCCACGGCGGATTACGCCGTTCCGGCTAATCCGCCCTACGTGGATCACCGAGGAACCACATGTAGAGTGGCCGCCACACGCTGCGCCATCTAAACCACGTAGGGCGGATTAGCGAAGCGTAATCCGCCATCGATGAGCCGTCGGCGACCACTAATCCAGATTCGGATAAGGGCTCTTGCCACCTTCCTTGATGAACAGGTCGATGCGCGCCTCGAGCACCGGCAGCGGCACGGAACCCAATTGCAGCACCGTGTCGTGGAACGCGCGAATATCGAACTTCGATCCCAGCGCCGCCTCGGCCTTCTTGCGCGCGTTGATGATGCTCATCTCGCCCAGATAGTACGACAGCGCCTGCCCCGGCCACGAGATATAGCGGTCCACCTCCGTCTCGATCTCGTGTTCCGACAGCGCCGTATTGGCCTTCAAATAATCCTGCGCCTGTTTGCGCGTCCAGCCCTTGCTGTGGATGCCGGTGTCGACCACCAGGCGCGACGCGCGCCAGGCCTGGTAACTGAGCATGCCGAACACCTCGTACGGCGTTTCATACATGCCCATCTCCACGCCCAGCCGCTCGCTGTACAACGCCCAGCCTTCGCCATAGGCCGAAATATAGGCGTTGCGGAAGGCCGGACGGCCCTTCTGCTCCATCGCCACCGGCATCTGGAAGGCGTGGCCCGGCGCCGATTCGTGCAGGGTCAGCGCCGGCATGCTGTACAACGCGCGCGACGGCAGGTTGTAGGTGTTGACCAGATAGACGCCCGGACCGCCCCGGCCCGACGTGTAGAACGGCGCCTGGTCGTCCGGCACCGGAATGACGGCGAAGCGGCGGCGCGGCAGATAGCCGAAATACTGGCCCACCTTGCCGTCGAACTTCTTCGCGACCCAGGCGGAGCGCATCAACAGCTCCTCCGGCGTCTTGGCGTAGAAGCGCGAATCGGTGCGCAGGAACTCCAGGAAGGCCGGCAGGTCGCCCTCGAAACCGGTCTGCTTGATCACGTCCAGCATCTCGGCGCGGATCTTGGCCATTTCGCTGACGCCGATCTGGTGGATCTGGTCGGCGCTCATCGTGGTGGTGGTGAATTCGACGATCTTCGACTGGTAGTACGCCTTGCCGTCGGGCAGATTCTCCGCCGCCAGGTCCTCGCGCGATTTCGGCACGTACTCTTCGCGCATGAACTTGAGCAGATTTTTATACGACGGCAGCACGTAGGTCTCGATCGCCTTGGCGCCCTGCGCGCGCAGCTCTTCCTGCAGCGCCGCCGGCATCGTCGCCGGCATGGCCTTGAACGGCAGGTAGAACACGTTGTCCTGGACCGTCTTCGCTTCGGTCACCGAGGTGATCGAGCCGTCGCGCCCCACCAGCGTGATCTTCGGCGGCGTGAAGCCGCGCGCCATCCCGGCCCGCATGTTGACGATTTGGTCGTTGAAGTAGCGCGGCACGTCCGACATCTGCTTGATGTAGTCGCGGTATTCCTTTTCCTTGGTCAGCGTGACGCGCCCGGCGGCCGACAGGTTGGACCAGAACGCGGTGTCGGCGTTGAGCGGCTTTTCGTATTCGCGGAACTTCTGCGCGTCGATCAGGGCGCCGATCTGCGCCTTGTAGACCTGGTAGTTGATCAACTCCCCGGCCGACAGCCGGTTCTGCTGGATGCCGTCGAGCTTTTTCATCACGTCCCGCCAGTACGCCAGGCGCTTTTCCTGGGTGGCGGCGTCGATGCGCGGCAGCGTGGTCGTGCCGCCCTTTTCGTCGTCCTCGCCCTCCTCCATCTTCTGGCCCAGGCGCCACTTCCACTCCTGCGTGTAGATGGTTTTGAATTGGGCGTCGGCGGGACCGGCCTTGGCGGCCGGCGCCGGGGCGGCGGCGGCGTTGAGCGACAAGACCATGCATGCGCCGACGATGACAGCGCCAAACTTCTTTTCCATAGAGCTCCAGTAGTGGAAGGGTTGATTACATGTCCAACAAATTGCGCCGTTCGCGCAGCAGCGCGGTGAAGGCCTCGCCGTTGAGCGGCGGGCTGAAATAATAGCCCTGCATCTCGTCGCATCCGCGCTCGGTCAGGAAGCGCACCTGCTCGCGCGTCTCGACGCCCTCGGCGATCACCCGCATGTTCAGGTTGTGCGCCAGCGAGATCACCGACAGCGCGATGGCCGCGTCGTTGGCGCTGGTGGTGACGTCGTCGACGAACGATTTGTCGATCTTGAGCACGTCGATCGGGAAGCGTTTGAGGTAACTGAGGCTGGAATAGCCGGTGCCGAAGTCGTCGAGCGAGATGCTCACGCCGATGTCCTTGAGCTTGCGCAGCGCCGCCACCGCCTTGTTCGGATCGCCCATCACCGTGCCCTCGGTGATCTCCAGGCCCAGGCAGGCCGGCGCGATGCCGAACTTGCGCAGCGTGCTTTCCACATACGGCACCGTGGCGTCGTTGGCGAACTGGCCGGCCGACAGGTTGACCGCCACCTTGATGTCGCCCAGCCCCTGGTCCTGCCACACCTTGATCTGCGCGCACACGCTCTCGAGCACCCACTCGCCGATCGAATTGACCAGCCCATACTCCTCGGCCAGCGGGATGAAGCGGTTCGGCGGCACCCGGCCCAGCACCGCGTTGTTCCAGCGCAGCAGCGCCTCGGCGCCGGCCATCACGCCGCTTCTCAGGCACATTTGCGGCTGGTAGTGGACCTCGAACTCGTTGCGCGCGATGGCGCCGCGCAGCTGGCCCTGGATCGCCAGCTTGTCGCGGATCTCGGCGTCCATGCGCTCGGTGAAGAAGGCGTAGTTGTCGCGCCCGATCTCCTTGGCGCGGAACAGCGCCGTGTCGGCGTTGCGCACCAGCTCATCGAAGCTGTCGCCGTCGGTCAGGCTGACGGCGATGCCGATGCTGGCCGTGACGGTGAGCTGCTGGCCGTCGATCACCAGCTCCTTGCGCAGGCCGGCCAGGATCTTTTGCGCCATCGGCATCGTCGCGGCCAGCTGGGCGTCGTCGGCGACGATGATCTGGAACTCGTCGCCGCCCTGGCGGGTGACGGTGTCGCCCTCGCGCACGCAGTCGGTCAAAAAGCGCGAGATCACCTGCAGCGCCTTGTCGCCGACCTGGTGGCCGTAGGAGTCGTTGATGCTCTTGAAGCGGTCCATGTCCAGGCACATGACGGCCACGCAGCCGCCCTCGCGGCGCGCCGTGCCCAGGGTCTGGTCGAAGCGCTGGCGCGCCAGCAGGCGGTTCGGCAGCCCGGTGAGCGCGTCGTGGTTGGACAGGAAGTCGATCAGGTGCTGCTCGGCCTTGCGTTCGGTGATGTCCATGCACACGGCCACGTGGTTGACCACCTGGCCGGCGTCGTCGCGCACCACCGAGGCGCTCAGCAGGCTGGGGTAGACGTCGCCGTTCTTGCGGCGCGCCATGATCTCGCCCGACCACAGGCCGGTGCCCATCACCGACTGCAGCATCTGCTCGAAGGCGGCGGCGTCCTGCTCGCCGGCGTGCAGCATGACGACGTTCTTGCCGATCACCTCGTCGGCGGCGTAGCCGGAGATCTGGGTGAAGGCGGGATTGGTGGCGACGATGCGCGCCTCGCGGTCGGTGACGACGATGGCGTCCTGGGTGGCCTCGAACACCTTGCTGGCCAGGCGCAGGAACTCCTCGCTGGCGCGGCGCTGCTCGACCTCCTTGGCCAGTTCCTCGGTGCGCTCGGCAACGCGCTGCTCGAGCAGCGAGCGTTCGAGCGTCAGCGCGTGCTGCGCGCGGCTCAGGCGCACGTGGGCGTCGGTGCGGGCCAGGATCTCCTCGGCCTGGAACGGTTTGGCGATGAAATCGACCGCGCCGAGCGCGAAGCCGCGCACCTTGTCGTCGGTGTCGTGCTGCGCCGACAGGAAGATCACCGGCACGTTGCACAGCGTCGGCGACGCCTTGAGGCGCCGGCAGACCTCGAAGCCGTCGATGCCGGGCATGCGGATGTCGAGCAGGATCAGCTCCGGCGGGCGCGACTGCGCGGTCCACAGCGCCAGCTCGCCGTTGGGCGCCTGGCGCACGTAGTAGCCGGCCTCCGTCAGCAGGTCGCTGAGCAGCTTGAGCGAGGCCGGCGTGTCCTCCACGATCAGCACTTCGCCCTTGGTGTGTTGTTCCGATAAATCCCGGTGCATGTAAAACTCTCTCGCCTGGTTCGCCGCCGCCCGCGGGACACCGGCGCTGCCGTGGTGTCCCGAGGATGTGTACTAACTACTATCATATACCTGTCGGACCTATGCCTCCAGTTCGCTACCCGCCTGGTCCAGCAGCGCGCACAGTTGCGGGTACTGGTGCAGCCGCACCATGCGCTCGATGCGCTCGACCACGCCGCCCAGCTGCGCCGGCAACGGCCGCAGCAACAGCGCCACGCGCGCCAGGTTGAGCTCCTGCAGCGCCACCTTGAGCTGG
>DATMSN010000199.1:0-4235 GCA_035565375.1 Duganella sp.
GGTAGCGGGTGTCCTGCAGCCATTCGCGCGGCAGCACGGGCTTGATGATCTCCTCGATCACCGCTTCCTCGATCTGGCTGTGGCTCACTTCCGGTGCGTGCTGGGTCGACAGCACGACGGTGTTCACCGAGACCGGGCGGCCGTTGACGTAGCGCAGCGTAACCTGCGACTTGGCGTCCGGACGCAGCCACGGCAGGCGGCCGTCCTTGCGCAGTTGCGACTGGCGCTCGACGAGGCGGTGCGCGTAATAAATAGCGGCCGGCATCAGTTCCGGCGTCTCGTCGCACGCGTAGCCGAACATCAGGCCCTGGTCGCCGGCGCCCTGGTCGAGGTCGATGCCGGCGCCCTCGTCGACGCCCTGGGCGATGTCCGGCGACTGCTTGTCGTAGGCCACCAGCACCGCGCAACCGCGGTAGTCGATGCCGTAGTCGGTGTTGTCGTAGCCGATGCGCTTGATGGTTTCGCGCGCGACTTGAATATAATCAACGTTGGCGTGCGTGGTGATCTCGCCGGCCAGCACCACCAGGCCGGTGTTGCACAGCGTTTCGGCGGCGACGCGCGCCTTCGGGTCCTGCTCGAGGATGGCGTCCAGGATGGCGTCGGAGATTTGGTCGGCGACCTTGTCCGGATGGCCTTCCGAGACGGATTCGGAAGTGAAAAGATAATCGTTTGACATTGCAAGCTCCTGATACTGGTTGAGAATGGTTGTCGCTCACCCAATACGGCTTGCGACGCTTTAGCGATATTTATATTCCGCTTCGCAAGTTGTCTATTAACTCAGCGGATAGTGCATACGTGGTATTTTACGCTTCTTAAAAAATTTTTGGCTAGAGCAACAGCAGCCGAACCCTCCTTGATATAGACGATTTAACTTCATGCTTGTTCATCTTTTCCGCTTTTTGTCGATTTTTCCGCTGCCGCTGCTGCACGCGGCGGGCGCCGCTTTGGGCTGGCTGGTTTATCTGTGCTCCTCTTCCCATCGGCGTCATATGCGCGAGAACATGGCCCTGGCCGGCTATACACGCCACTTGTCGGCGGCCATCGCCGAGGCCGGAAAAAGTATCGTCGAGCTACCATTTATCTGGTGCGCGTCGCCGGCGCGGGTGTCGCGCCTGGCCAACGCCGAGAACTGGGAACTGGTGCAAACGGAGCTCGACGCGGGACGCGGAATCGTGTTCCTGACGCCCCACTTGGGCTGTTTCGAGATCGTCGCGCAGGAAATCGCGCTGCGCACCGAGCTCATGGTGATGTACCGCCCGCCCAAACAGGAGGCGCTCAAGCCGCTGGTCGAGGGCGCGCGCGCGCGCAAGAACCTGTTGCTGGCGCCGGCCAACATGGCCGGCGTGCGCATGCTGGCCAAGTTCCTCAAGAAAGGCCAGCCTATCGGTTTGCTACCCGACCAGGTGCCGCAGGAGGGCGAAGGCGTGTGGGCCGATTTCTTCGGCCGCAGCGCCTACACGATGACGTTGCCGGCCAAGCTGGCGCGCATGGGCGCGGCCACCGTCATCATCACCTACGCCGAACGGCTGCCCGGCGGCAAGGGCTTCATCGTCCGCTTCGTACCGTTCGACGGCACGCTCGACGGCGACACGGCCGAGCAGGCGCGCGCCATCAACGCCGCCATGGAACGGCTGATCGCCCGCAATCCGGCGCAATATTATTGGAGCTACAACCGCTACAAGGTGCCCGCGGGCATAGCCGCGCCGGCCGCGGCGGAGGAACAGGCATGAAGCTGCTGCTCGGATTGATGTGGCTGCTCCACTGGCTGCCGCTGCCGCTGCTCGGCCGTGTCGGCAAGCTCACCGGCAGCCTGCTGTTCCTGACCTTGCGCTCGCGCCGCCACATCGCGCTGACCAATCTGCGCCTGTGCATGCCGGAGCTGTCCGAGGCCGAACGGGTCGACCTCGCCCGCGGCCACTTCCAGGCGTACTCGCGCAGCGTGTGGGAGCGCGGCATCCTGTGGTGGGGCTCCGAGGCGCGCCTGAGGCGCCTGATCCGGGTCGAGCCGGGCCCGGTGCCGGTGGAACAGATGACCGCCCAGCCGACCATCCTGCTGTGTCCGCACTTCGTCTGCCTGGACGTGGCCGGCGCCTCGATCGCGATGGTGGCCAGCGCCTCGTCGATGTACGTGCAGCAAAAGAACACCACCTTCGACAAGGTGCTGCGCGCCGGCCGCGCCCGCTTCAAGCCGGTCAAGCTGTTCACGCGCCAGGACGGCATCAAGCCGATCCTGCGGGCGCTGCGCGACAAGCTGCCCTACTTCATGCTGCCGGACATGGACTTCGGCGAAAAGGACGCCGAATTCGTGCCGTTCTTCGGCATCGAGGCCGCCACGCTGACGGCCACGGCGCGCATCGCCGCCACCACCGGCGCCCAGGTCATGCCGGTGATCGCCACCTTCCTGCCCGATTACCAGGGTTATCGTGTGAAGTTCTATCCGGTATGGGACAATTACCCGGGTCCCGACATGGTAGCGGCCACCCGCCGCATGAACGCGTTCATCGAGGAGCGCGTGCGCGAGGCGCCGGCCGAGTATTTCTGGACCCACAAACGATTCAAGACGCGGCCCCACGGCGAGCCCTCGCTGTACCAACGCTCCAACTAGAAGACTGACGATGAAACTCAAATTCACCAAAATGCACGGCGCCGGCAATGACTTCGTGGTCATCGACGGCATCAACCAGGACATCGCGCTGACGGCGTCGCAATGGAAGCTGCTGGGCGACCGCCGCTTCGGCGTCGGCGCCGACCAGATCCTGCTGGTGGAAAAGCCGACCCAGCCCGGCTGCGATTTCCGCTACCGCATCTTCAACGCCGACGGCGGCGAGGTCGAACAGTGCGGCAACGGCTCGCGCGCCTTCGTCAAGTTCGTCTCGGAAAAAGGCTTGACCGACCAACGCCGCATCACCGTCGAAACCAAGGCCGGCGTCATCGAACCGCGGCTGGAGGCGGACGGCAGCATCACCGTGGACATGGGCCCGCCGGTGCTCGACGCCGCGCGCGTGCCGTTCGACGCCGAGGGCTTGCACGGCGAACGCCAGGGCGGCGGCACCGTGTGGCCGCTGGTGCTGGAACTGGCCGGCGCCAAGGAAAGCGTGCTGATCTCGGCCGTGTCGATGGGCAATCCGCACGCGGTGCAGGTGGTCGACGACGTCGACACGGCGCCGGTGGAGCTGACCGGTCCGCTGATCGAACACCATCCGCGCTTTCCGAACCGGGTCAACGCCGGCTTCATGCAGATCGTCGACCGCCGGCACATCAAGCTGCGGGTGTTCGAGCGCGGCGTCGGCGAGACGCTGGCCTGCGGCACCGGCGCCTGCGCGGCGGTGGTGGCGGGCATCCGGCTCGGCCTGCTGGAGCGCCGGGTCGACGTGCAGACGCATGGCGGTGTGCTCACGATCGGCTGGGAAGGCGAGGGCCATCCGGTGCTCATGACCGGGCCGGCCACCACGGTTTTCGAGGGAGACATCGAGGTGCCCGAGCTGCCATGACCCACTTCAGAAACAACAAAGACGACGCCATGAACCCGATCACCGAAGACGACATCGCCAACTACCTGGCGAACACGCCCGACTTCTTCGAGCGGCACGCACAGCTGCTGGCGCAGGTGCAGCTCACCAGCCCGCACGGCAATCGCGCCGTGAGCCTGCAGGAGCGCCAGGCCGAGATGCTGCGCGAGAAGATCAAGGCGCTGGAGCATCGCCTGATGGACATGATGCGCCACGGCACCGAGAACGTCGTCATCGCCGACCGCCTGCAGCGCTGGACCACGGGCCTGCTGACCACGCGCGACCCGCGCAGCCTGCCGTACCGCATCGCGGTCGACCTGCAGTCGCTCTTCCTGGTGCCGCAGACGGCCATCAAGGTATGGGACTGCAGCGGCGAGTACCTCAACGAGGCCTACGCCCAGTGGGTGAGCGACGACGTGAAGGCGCTGGCCACCTCGCTGACCTCGCCGTACTGCGGGCTGAACTCGGGCTTCGAGGCCTCCAGCTGGCTGCCGGAGCCGCAGTCCGCGATGTCGATCGCGCTGATTCCGCTGCGCCCCGGCCCCGAGGCGCCGGCCTTCGGGCTGCTGGTGCTGGCCTCGCCCGACGCCCAGCGCTTCAACTCCGAGATGGGCACCGACTTCCTCGAGCGCATCGCCGAGCTGGCCTCGGGCGCGCTTTCGCGGCTGCGTCCTTGAAACGCCCGCGCTGGCTGCGTTGGCCCTGGCAGGTCGTGCTGGCCTGCGG
>DATMSN010000200.1:0-1810 GCA_035565375.1 Duganella sp.
CGGCGGCGGCCGCATGCCAGCGCCGCTCGCCGCTGCGGTCCGAGTGGCGCGCCGCCAGCACCATCACCACCGCCGCGACGAAATACGGGATCGCCGTCAGCAGGCCGATCGTCAGGACATCGTCGACGCCGCTGTTCTTGACCAGCTGCGGCAGCCAGAAGCTGACGCCGTACAAACCCATCACGAACAGGAAGTACACCAGCGCCAGCAACCACACCTTGCCATTGCTGAACACTTGCGCCAGCGGCATGTGTTGCTGCTGTTTGCCGTCCTCGGCGATGGCTTGCTCCAGCTTTTGCTTGTCGTCCTCGCCGAGCCACTTGGCCGAGCGGATGCCGTCGTCCAGGTAGAACAGCGTCCAGACGCCGAGCAGCATCGACGGCACGCCCTCCAGCAGGAACAGCCACTGCCATCCGCTCAGGCCGTGGTGGCCGGCGAAGGTTTTCATGATCCAGCCCGACAGCGGCCCGCCGACCACGCCGGCCACGGCCACGCCGCTCATGAACAGCGCCACCATGCGCGCGCGCCGGTGCGCCGGATACCAGTACGTCAGGTACAGGATGATGCCGGGGAAGAATCCCGCCTCGGCCGCGCCGAGCAAAAACCGCAGCACATAGAAACTGGCGACGCTGTTGGTGAACATCATCGCCGACGAGATCACGCCCCAGCTGAGCATGATGCGGGCGATCCAGATGCGGGCGCCGGTGCGCGTCATCAGCAGGTTGGACGGCACCTCGAACAGGAAGTAGCCGACAAAGAAGATGCCGGCGCCGATGCCGTACACGGTGTCGCTGAAGCGCAGGTCGGCCAGCATCTGCAACTTGGCGAAGCCGACGTTGACGCGGTCCAGGTAGGCGGCCACGTAGCACAGGAACAGGAAAGGCATCAGCCGCCAGCTGACGCGGCGGTACAAGCTGTCGAGGGGATCGTTGCTGGCGGGGCGCATGGCGTCTCTTTCTTTTATTGTTAGTCGCGCGGCCATCTTGCCACCGCCGAAACAAGCTTGCGAGCAATTTTTCTAAATTATTTACAAAAGCCCTTGCGGAACCGATAAACCAGCTTGTAGAATACGGCCTCGTTCAGCAGTTGTAACAGTTAAATGAAACAACGCTGATAAGTTTTCTGGGTGCTTAGCTCAGTTGGTAGAGCGGCGCCCTTACAAGGCGTAGGTCGGGAGTTCGACCCTCTCAGCACCCACCAGAGAAAACGATAAAACGAATTAGGAGTGGTAGTTCAGTTGGTTAGAATACCGGCCTGTCACGCCGGGGGTCGCGGGTTCGAGTCCCGTCCACTCCGCCAACATTCCTTAAGGGCCCGATCTTGATCGGGCCCTTATTCATTTCCGCTTCAGAAATATTGAGTATGATGGCGCGCGATGAATAACCGACTCCATCCCTATCTGCGCTTTCGCGCCCGCATGGCGCGGCACGCGCTGCTGCGCATCATCCCCAGCCTGTCCAGTTCACTGGAAATCATTTTGCTCGGCTTCGCCCCGGTGGTGGTCGGGCTGCTGGCCTGCATCGCCCTGCCGGGATTGTTCGCCGCCACCCTGCCCTGGCCGCAAGCGCTGGCGCCGGCCGCCGCGCAGGTGCTGGTGGCCACCATCCCGGTCTGGCTGCTGCGCAAGCATCTGCATCCGGCCGAGGTGACGCTATGGAGCCGGCCGCTGCCGATCGGTCCAAGGCTGCGGTGGGGCGCCGACGCGCTGGTGGCCGGTATCGTCGTCGGGCCGGTGGCGCTGGCGTTCGCGGTCTCCACGGCGATCTGGTTTTATCAATGGCCCGACTGGCTGCGCCCGGTCGCGCGCCAG
>DATMSN010000201.1:0-11249 GCA_035565375.1 Duganella sp.
CCCGCGCCCGCGATGCCGTGCACCACCACGCAGAACACCAGCACCGGGATGATCATCTTGATCAGCTTGATGAAGCCGTCGCCGAGCGGCTTGAGCTTGACGGCGAACTCCGGCATGAAGAGGCCGGCGAGCACGCCGAGCGCCAGCGCAATGACGACCTGGCCGAAGAGGGATCTGACGAAGCGAGGCATGGGAGTCTCCTGTCTGTCTAGGTTTGCATGCAAGTGGGACCTTTGCTTGCATGCAAGAACTGTAGGCAAGAAATCCAGGGGCGATCAGAGGGTAATCCCGGCTCCCTGGCCAGAACCCGGTCAGCCGGTTGCCTCCATGCACCGTTGTAGGTAGCCCCCAAAATGTAAACAGACTGTTCGGATTGTTCCGTGAACGTTACATTCGTTGGGCACCCGAGAGCCGATATGAATGAAGAGAGCCAGAAGACCCTGCAGCCGATGTTTTACCTGCCGGTGTCGGGTAAGTTTTTCATCGCGTTGATGGGCGCCATCGCCTGGATGGCGTTTTCCATCTGGGCCGCGGACCGCTGGCTGGCCGATTTGAAAGGCCAGGTGGGGACCGTCCTGGCTATTTTCCTGGTGTATGGCATTGCCATCGTGCCGGGCTTCATGAACGCATTCCTGGCGATCAGCCTGATCCTGGACAGGCGGCCGCCGCATCCGGTGCTGGCGGTCTATCCACCGATATCCATCCTCATCGCCGCCTACAACGAGGAGGCTTCGATCGATGAGACGCTCGTCAGCATTGCCCGGCAGAACTATCCGGGCGAAATGCAGGTGATCGTGATCAATGACGGGTCCGCGGATGGCACGTCCCTTGTCGTTCAGCGCGCCAAGGCGCGGTACCCGTGGCTGACCTTCGTGGACCTCGAGAAAAATGGCGGCAAGGCCAGGGCCCTGAACATCGGTTTCAGGCAGGTTGCGCACGATCTGGTCATTACCGTGGATGCCGACTCTTTCCTGTACCGGGGCGCGCTGGCCAGCATCGTCGAGCGCTATCGGGCCGACCCGCCCCATACGCGTGCTGTCGCGGGAAAAATCCTGGTCCGGAATTCACGGCAGAACTGGATCACCCGTTGCCAGGAATGGGACTACTTCCATGGAATTGCCGCCATCAAGCGCGTGCAATCGCTGTTCCAGGGCACCCTGGTTGCGCAAGGTGCTTTCTCGATCTATGACCGGGCCGCATTGACCGAGGTGGGCGGATGGCCAGAGTGCGTGGGCGAGGACATCGTGCTCACCTGGGCGCTGCTGAAGGCCGGCTACCGGGTGGGCCACTGCGAGGACGCATGCCTGTTCACCAATGTGCCCACCACCGTCAAGCAACTGGTCAAGCAGCGCCAGCGGTGGGCCCGCGGCATGGCGGAAGCCTTCATCAAGCACCCCGGCATCCTCGTCAAGCCCCGGTTGTCGACATTCTTCATCTATTGGAACCTGCTGTTTCCGTGGCTGGACCTGGCGTGCACGATCGGTTTCATTCCGGGGATCGTGCTTGCCCTTTTCGGCTATTACTGGATCGTGGGGATCATGACCTTGGCGCTGATACCGGCCACCTTCGCATTGAGCCTTCTGATGTTCGTGATCGAGCGCCGCATGTTCAGGAAAACGGGCCTGACCGTGCGAAAGAATATCCAGGGATTCTTCGTCTATGTGCTGCTTTACAGCCTGATCCTGCAGCCGGCCAGTGTCCTCGGCTACCTGGATGAGCTGTTCAGGAAACCCAAGGCCTGGGGAACCAAATGAACGGGCTGTCGAAGTATGTCGCGGCCGTTCCCCTGGGATGCCTGCTGTTGACCGCTCCCTGCTGGGCGGAGGAAGAAAAAGCAAAGGAAAAGTCGGCCGGCATGGCCTTTGGCACGGAATTCTTCGCCACCAGCGACAGCGATGCCTTTCAATCGCGCCGCGTGTCGGTCGAGTTCTTTCCTGCTTTTGAAAATGCCGACCGCTACCTCGGGTTCCGGCTTGGCGACTATCAATACAGGCAGGACAACTGGCAGAGGGCCGGCAAGAAGATCTCGTTCCTGGCCCGCTCGGTCGAAACCAGGACCACCGATGGAGGCGCGCTCGAGGTCGGCGCGTTCCAGCAGGGAGGGCACACGCTGCTCACCCTCGACGGCAGCTACCGCCTGTCGCCCACGAAGAGCACGGCGGTGGAGTTCCTGGTGACGCGCGACTGGGTGGAGACGCCGAAGTCGCTGGACCGCGGCATCGACTTCTCGTTTGTGGGGGTTGCCGTGGACCAGGGGCTTGGAAGCCACGTGACCCTGGTCGGGCTGGCGGCACAGCAGTATTTCTCCGACGGCAACCGGCGCGACCACGGCCGCCTGCGGCTGATCTACCAGCCGTCGCTCGATCTCGGACTGACCCTCCAGGCGCGCTACCGAACGTACCGAAGCAGCCACGAGGACGTGGACAGGGCCTATTTCAATCCGAAGAACTACAGCGAGTCGATGCTGGCGGTCGGCTGGCGGCAGCGCTTCCAGGGCTGGACGCTCGCGGTCACGGCGGGGCTTGGCACCGAGACGATCAACCACGAGTTCCGGCAGCCAACGCGATTGCTGGACGTGAACCTGCAAAGCCCCGTCAGGGGGTCGCAGGTCTTCCGCTTCGGCGCCGGCTACAGCCGCAGCACCACCTTCTCGGGGCCCAGCTACCAGTATCGGTACCTGCGCGGGGAGTGGGTGATACTTTTCTGAGCCGGGCGTCACGGCGCCTCCTGCCTGACAGGGCTCGCGGCCGTGAGCCGGGCTTGCCCCGACCAGTCAGCACTGGGATGAATGGCTTGACGGGGCCCTCGCGGGCAGCTTGGGCTTGACGGCAACTCCGGTATGAAGAAGCCGGCGAGCATGCCGGACACCAGGGCGACGGCAAGCTGATCGAAGAGGGGAACTGCCGGAAGCAGGGCATTCAAGCGCCTGTCACGTGGTTTCTTGCATGCAAGAGATGTGGACAAGTGGCTTTGATTCGGTCGGCCAAGCTTCTTGTCTTGCAGTTTCAACGCGTCGCGCTCACGCAACCACCGTGAATTGATGTGACATTTTCACATTCCTCACATATAGTCACATTCGAGCGGCTCCCGAGCCTGCTGCGGGTTCAGTTTGAGAGATCGGGGGCGAATGGATGTGGCCTTATGTATCAGTTTTCAAGAAAATCGACGACGGTATCGATGCGTGCCAGCGCGTGCCGGCCTCACCCCGGACCGGCTGGTGTGCGTGGCTTCGCGCTGATCGAGCCGATGGTCATGGCGGCGATCGTCGTCGTCCTTGCGGCCAGCGCATATCCGTCGTACACCAGCTACATCGTTCGCTCCAACCGATCGGCGCCCCAGGGGTACACGCTCGAGCGCAGCAGCCTGCAGCAGCGTTATCTGCTGGATGCGCGGACATACGCGACCAAAGCATGAAGCTCCGTCAAGATGTATCAAGGGCCCGAGGATTCACGCTGATCGAGGTGATGATCACCGTCGCGATCGTGGCGATCCTGGCGGCCATCGCATACCCCTCCTATGCGGCGTACATCCGCAAGGGGAAGCGGGCAACGGCGCAGGCGGCGTTGATGGATCTGGCCAGCAAGGAACAAACCTACCTCCTTGACCGGCGTGTGTACACCACCGTGCTGGCGGATATCGGTTTCGCGATGCCTGCTGAAATCCAGGGGTCCTACACGATCACGGTCGCTTGCTCTCCGGCGGACTGCTCGTCCGGCGGCTTTACGGCAACGGCGACTCCGGCAGGAAGCCAGGCCGTGTCGAGCGAGCAAACGATGACGATCGACGACAAGGGTGCCAAGACGCCGGCAAACACCTCGGGTTACTGGGGCAAGTGACGTGATGGAAAACCCGGAGTCGTTGACCCAGGCTCGGCGCGCAACGCGGCGCATTCGCCAGGGCGGCTTCACGGCCATCGAGTTGATGATCACCGTGGCAATCGTCGCGATCCTGGCGGCGCTGGCTGCGCCCTCGTTCCGGCAACTGATTGCGACGCAGCGCATCAAGTCCGTCGCCTCGGCCCTGACCGAATCGCTTTGGGTTGCCCGCAGCGAGGCACTCAAGCGCAATGACAACGTAGCGCTCAACTTCACGAATTCCGGAAGCAATTCCGTTGTCGGGGACTGGAAGATCACCCAAAGCAGTGACGGAACGGGCACTGCAATCCTTCAGCAGGCGGGTTCCCCCTCCGTGGTATCCACCACCTCGACGGGCGGCAACCTGTTGTTCGTCTTCAACTCCTCCGGCCGGCTGACCTCTGGCGGTTCGTCCTCGATCCAGCTCAGTGTCCCGTCCGCCGACGTCAATCGTTGGGTCTGCATTTCTGCCAATGGCCGGGCCGTGAGCCAATCGACACCATGCACGCAACCGTAACTGACCTTTATCGATTCCGCGTGCGGGCGACCGGCACGCGCGGCTTCACGCTCATCGAAGTGCTGGTGACCATCGCCCTGATGCTTCTTGGCCTTCTGGGCCTGATCGGAATGCAGGCCAGGGCGGCCGTCATTGAATTCGAGTCTTATCAGCGTGGCGAGGCGCTTGCGCTGATCCGTGAGATGCAGGGCCGTCTGACCGATTCGCGAGCCATCGTGACTGGTTATCTCGATCCTGCCGTCAGCTCCACCAATGGCAGTGTTTACGTGGGTTCGGGCGCGAATGCCAAAGACTTCAGCACCGCTTCCGTCTGTGTCGGTGGCGCGGGCGTTCCGCTGGCGGAGGCAAAGTTCGAAATGTGCCAGTGGGGACTGGCGCTGCAGGGCGCGGCGTCCATGGAAGGCGCTACGAAGGTCGGAGCCATGATCGGCGCCCGCGGCTGCCTGATCCGGGTCGTTCCGGCGGAGAACAACGCACTGGCCGACATTTACGTCACGGTGGTGTGGCAAGGTAAATCGAAGGGTGCCGAACCGGATCCCGATTCTCCGGCGGGCCAGAACTTCTGTGCCCGCGATGTGGATTTCGGCACCGGGCTGCGGCGTGGCGCATCGGTCCGCGTGCTGGTGCCGGACTTGCACAAGGCATCTTGAGGACCGACATGTACCGCCGAGCCCTCTCCTCGATCTCAGAAAATCGTTCCCGCCGCCAGCGAGGGCTCACGCTCGTCGAGCTGATGATCGCGCTCGTCATTGGCCTGCTGATCGTCGCGGCCATGAGTGTCCTTTTCGCTGGCAGCAGCCAGTCCCGGCGCGAGATCGAACTGAGCGCGGATGTGAATGAAAACGGGCGCTATGCCCTGGACGTTCTGAGCCGCGAGTTGTCGCAGACGGGGTTCTACGGCTCCCTGGTCAGAACCACGGCGGCCACCACCAGGATTCCGGACGACATGCCTGTAGCGACCGCCATGTGCCTGACCGGTGTCGCGAAGCTTGGCGACTGGAAAGACTCGCTGAGCTACAGCGTCCTGGGACTTGGCAGCGCGGCAGGGGCGAATATCGACGCGGATCCGTCTTGCATTGCACGCAAGGCCGGGACCGACGCGGTCTTTATCCAGCGGGCGAGTACGTGCGCCGTCGGCGACCCGAATTGCCCCGCCGAGTCGAATGCAGATGCCTATCTGCAGGTGTCCGAGTGCGGCACCGAATACAGCGCGACGCCGATCGTGCTCGCACGGGGTGGATCTGGTTCGTCCACGTTCACGCTTCAAACCAAAACCTGCGCCGGCGCGCCGGCGCCGAAGCGCAAGCTCGTTCGCCGCATCTACTACATCAGCGCGGCGAACGCGCTGAGCTATCAGGACATCCCGCTCAGCGGTGCGCTTCTTCCGGCAGTGGTGTTGGTGGAGAACATCGAGCAGCTGCAAGTCGAGTACGCGTTCGACACAAGCCTCCCCGCAGACGGAACACCCGACGTGTTCGCGGCCGCACCCGATCCGCTCGCCGTGCCGCCTACCACCTGGGCGCAGGTCATCGGCGTGCGAATCTGGCTGCTGGCCCGTTCCAGCGATCCGAGCCGCTACACCAAGAATGCCGCGAATTTCGTGCTCGGCGGGGACACCACCGTGAGCGTTTCCGCGAACGCCGCCGGCAACCCGAAGCGGCGCGTCTACAGCACCTATATCTCGTTCGTCACCCCCAAGGCCCGCAGCGAATCATGAAGATGCCCAATGTCCGCCGAGCGTGCGGCGCCCAGTCCGGCGCCGTGCTGATGATCGGCATGGTGATGCTGCTGATGATCAGCCTCATCGCCGTCAGCGTGATTCGGCTGTCCACGCGCCACACGCAGATTGTCGGCAACGAGCAGGTGCGAACCGAGGCGGTAGCCGCAGCCAATTACGCGCTCGACACGGTGATGAACCAGCCCTACACCACCTGGGATCCGTCATACAGGACGGCAACAGGCTCGACCACCAGCGTCAATCTCGGCACGAGCAAGACCGAGGACAGCACCGCGGTTTCGATGAACGTTGCGGTCAAGAACCTCGCGTGCAAGCGTGCCCGCGTGATCAAGAATGCGGAACTCGTCCAGAAAAATTCGGCCGGTGTCACTTACGTGGCCCCGACGGACACCTCCTGCTTCGGCGGCGGAGGCTCCCCCGGCCTGACCATCGTCGATACGAACGCGACGGGCACTCCCTCCGACAACTCTTTGTGCGCCACCGTGTTGTACGACATGCAGGCGCAAGCGAACGATCCGAAGCTGCTGGGCGCCGCGCCGCTTGTCCAGCAGGGCGTCGAGGTTCGCACGGACATCACGGCGCTCGCCGACAGCTGCACTTGATCGCGATACAGCCAGAAAGATCACCGATGAACTCCCTTGCCTTCCGACTTGTCCTGGCTGTCCTCGCCGCTCTCGTGCTGCATTCGCGGGCTGCGGCCGAAGACATCGACCTTTATGCGGGCGGCGGGAGTTCGGGGGCGCCCAATGTCCTCTTCTACCTGGACAACAGCTCGAACTGGTCGGCCAACAATCAGGCCTGGAGTTACTCGTCTGTCCTGGCGAAGTGCGGCAACTACAGCGGTTCGGCGCGGACGACATGCCAGCGCTATGTCTATCAAGTCTTCTGCAACTCGACATCAGCCTGCACTGGGAATCCGGCGAATCTGGTGCAAGGGCAGGTCGAAGTGCGCGCGCTGAAACTCGTGCTCAACGAACTCGCGTGCAACCCGCCAACCGGAACCGATGCAGTGAACATCAATGCCGGCTTGATGATGTTCAACACCCAAGGTTCGGTCGATAGCAACAGTGTCATATCGGGCTACATCCGCCATGAAATCAAGCCGCTGGATCGGCAGCAGTGTGCGGAAACCGACGTACGGAAATCGATCATCGCGGACCTGACCAACATCGACGCCAACATCACGGGACCGGATTTCAAAGGCCCCTCCGCGGCCGAATACGGCGCCGGCCTCTACGAGGCCTTCAAGTACTTCGGCGGCTGGTCGCGGCCAAACCTGGTCGCTTCCGGCGCCGGTGGTACGGCCGGCTCGCCGACGGGCGCCACCGGCTTCGGCCCCACGCGCTACGGCATCAAGAACTCCCTGGAGGACGTGAATGCATTCACGGACCCTGTGACCAGGGCGACCTACAAGAGTCCGATCGACGCGAACAGCTGCGGCAAGAACTACATCATCCTGATCGGCAATACGTGGCCGAACCAGGAGTACGGAACCGATACGAGTGCCTCGCCGTATCCCACGAACACCCTGATGTCGCGTCTGCGCTATGACCTGGTCCCGCAGATCTATCCGGCGCCGCTGAGCAACAGCGACAAGACCAATGTCCGCTTCGCCGACGAGTGGGCCAAATTCCTCTACGACACCGACGTGAACTCGGCCGACGGCCAGCAGAGGGTCGAGACCTTCACGATCGACGTCTACAACCAGTCGCAGGACCCGAAGCAGGCGATGCTGCTCAAGAGCATGGCCACGGTCGGCCGAGGCAACGTGGCCGGCGGCTACTTTGCCGTGGGCGGCGACCTGCTGGCGCTGATCAACGCGCTCAAGCAGACCCTGACCCAGATTGCATCGGTCAACAGCGTGTTTGCGTCCGCCTCGCTGCCGGTGAGCGTGAATGCCCAGGGCACCTTCCTGAACCAGGTGTT
Organism: Duganella sp.; assembly: GCA_035565375.1. Taxonomy (GTDB): domain Bacteria; phylum Pseudomonadota; class Gammaproteobacteria; order Burkholderiales; family Burkholderiaceae_D; genus Rugamonas. The sequence goes on from DATMSN010000201.1 coordinate 8,036, forward strand.
CATGGGGGTTTTCCGGCCGCAGGAAAATGCCTACCAGCGCTGGGCCGGCAATATGAAGCAGTACAGGTTTGCACTGGACGGCGACGCCCTGTACCTGGCCGACGCCACCAACAATGCGATCACCAACAAGCCCAATCCCGCGGTCGATACATCGAGCGGCTTCATCCTGAATTGCGCGGTGAGCTACGGGACGACCGACAGCGGCACGTATTGGCGTAGCGTGACCGGGACCGCATCGAGTTGCGGAGACGCGACCTACGCCGCCTTGGACAAGTACTCCGATCTGCCCGATGGTCCGCTCGTCGAGCGGGGAGGCGGCGGGCAGCAGCTGCGCAACCTTGGATACGCCGCCCGCAACATCCGGACTTGCACGGACAACAGCTGCAGTTCCGTGGTCGACTTCAACACGACGAACGTGACGATCCCCGGCACGGGCCTGAGCAAGGGCACCGACAGTGCGACCTTGGTCAACTGGGCACGCGGCCAGAATGTCGGCGACGGCAACAGCACCTTCGATCCCACCACCGGCAATCTAGACACCACGAAATACCCGGACAGTACGGGCGCGACGGTCACCACTCGCCCGACGGTGCACGGCGAAGTGGTTCATTCGCGGCCGCTCGCGGTGAACTACGGCTCGGGCAGCACGAACGACGTCGTGGTGTTCTATGGCGCCGGCGACGGCATGTTGCACGCGGTCAACGGCAACCAGGCCGGCACCGGCGCCGGCAGCGAACTCTGGGCCTTCATCGCGCCGGAGCACTGGAGCAGCACCGACAGCACGGGCTCCTGGAACCTGCTGGATCGGGTGCATTCGAACTATCCGCTGATCAAGTTCCCCGGTGTCACGGCCACCGGCGCCGCGCCGAAGACCTACTTCTTCGACGGTTCCATCGGCGGTTACCAGGAAGTGACCAGCGGCGCATTGAGCAAGTTATGGATCTATCCGACCATGCGCCGCGGCGGGCGCGCGGTCTATGCGTTCAATGCAACCAACAAGCCCGGCACCGGCGGCAATCAACCGACGCTGATGTGGAAGTTCAGCAGCGCCGACAACAGCAACCTGGGCCAGACCTGGTCCACGCCGGTCGCCATCCGCGTGAAGATCGGAACGGCAACCACCACGCTGGTCGCCTTCGGGGCCGGCTACGACAGCTGCGAGGACGACTCCACCATCGCCTGCACGCAAGGGCGCGGCATTTTCGTGATGGACGCGGGAACCGGCAAGGCGGCCAACTATCGGTTCTTCGATCCGGGTTCGACAGCAGGCCGTTTCGTCGCCGACGTGACGGCGGTCGACGTCAACGGTGACGGCATCATCGACCTGCTGTACGCGGTCGATACGCGCGGCAATATCTGGCGCATCAACACCACCGACCCGAACAACAGCTTCGCGAGCTACAGCAGCGTTGCGAACTGGCCGATCAACCAGATTGCGGCGGTGAGCGACTGGACCACGGCCTCGGAACGGCGCAAGTTCATGTATGCGCCCAGCGTCGTCATGCTTGGCACACAGGCAACCGTCCTGGTCGGCACGGGCGACCGGGAAAAGCCCCTGGCCTCGGGCAGCGCCGCACTGGTCAACAACCGCTTCTACGGCATTCGCGACGACATCACCAAGACAGGGGGGACGACGGCCACCACCCCCACGGTCGTGAACGGCTTCGGCACCGATGCGGCATTGGCCAGCGCCAATCAATTGACGAACGTGACCGGAGCCACCACGACGCTCGATCCGGCGACCTTGGCGCTGAATGGCTGGTACAGGAATCTGTTCACCACGAGCACGCCGTTCGAGCAGGTCGTCACCTCGCCGCTGACCATCGGCGGGCTGACCTACTTCAGCACCTTCCAGCCCAAGCCGGCGAGCACCGGCACGAACCAGTGTTCGAACCTGGGTGTCGGGCGGGCATACAAGGTGGATTTCCAGACGGGCGTGATCTCGCCGAACTCGGTGGGGGCTTACGCACCGGACACCTTCAGTTCCCAGGGCATTCCACCGTCGCCTGTCGGCGGATTGGTTTCCATCGATGGGAAGACTTTGCCATTCTGTATTGGATGCTCAGGACCAACCGTCCTGTCTCCGAACAAGATCGTTCCCAAAGTCAAACCTGATCGCAAGCCGGTCTATCGTTATCAGAAGATCGACAGCTGACCTGCTGGACTCCGATCGCCACCGGTGCGTGGTGGGGCCAGAGCGTGATTTCGGGCTTCGCCAGACCATCCCGAAAACGCGAAGTCCCGCGCGGCGATCAAGCTGCGCGGGACTTCGCGTTTTCGATGCCGCCTGGAGCGGCGGTTCATGCCCCGCCTACTTGTCGTGGCGCAGATAGCTCGCCTGCTTCGGCAGCAGCAGGCTCACCATGAAGGCCAGGCCCATCATCGCGGTCACGTACCAGTAGAAGTACGACTCGTGGCCGATCGACTTCAGGCCCAGCGCCACGTATTCGGCGCTGCCGCCGAAGATGGCGTTGCCCACCGCATACGACAGGCCCACGCCCAGCGCGCGCACTTCGGGCGGGAACATCTCGGCCTTCACGATGCCGCTGATCGAGGTGTAGAAGCTCACCACGGCGAGCGCCAGGGTGATCAGCACGCCGGCCATCAGCGGGCTGCCCACGCTCTGCAGGTTGCTCAGCACGGGCACCGTCATGAGCGCGCCGAGTGCGCCGAACAGCAGCATGTTGCTGCGCCGGCCGATGCGGTCCGACAGCGCGCCGAACAGCGGCTGCATGCACATGTAGATGAACAGGCAGGCGGTCATCACGCTGCTGGCGGTCTTGATCGACATGCCGGCCGAGTTCACCAGGTACTTCTGCATGTAGGTGGTGAAGGTGTAGAAGATCAGCGAGCCGCCGGCCGTGTAGCCCAGCACCACGAAGAAGGCGCGCTTGTGGTGCCTGAACAGCTCGGCGACGCTGCCGGCGCCCTTGGCCGCGCGGGTCTGGGTGCTGGCGGTCTCGGTCAGCGTGCGGCGCAGCATCAGCGCCACGACGGCCGTCACCGCGCCCAGCACGAAGGGAATGCGCCAGCCCCAGGCCTTGAGCTCGGCGTCGTCGAGCAACTGCTGCAGCACCACCACGACCACCACCGCCAGCAGCTGGCCGCCGATCAGCGTGACGTACTGGAACGACGAGAAGAAGCCGCGCTGGCCGCGCATGGCCACCTCGCTCATGTAGGTGGCGGTGGTGCCGTACTCGCCGCCGACCGACAG
>DATMSN010000202.1:0-5515 GCA_035565375.1 Duganella sp.
GCGCGGCGGTGGCCGGCGTGCGCAGCGCGGCGATGGTGCCCGGCACGTCGACGGCCTGGCCCAGCTCGGCCTTCATGTGTTCGGCGTCGATACCGAAGCCGAACGAATGCTGTTGGTTCAGCTTGAACGACACGGACGGGTTGAGCGTGACCGCCTCCACCAGCACGTCGGTCAGCGCGTAGCGGCCGTTCCAGGTGCTGCCGTAGTTCAGCTTGGCGCCATACGGCACGAACAAGCCGAAGCCGACGGCCCATTGGTCGTTCAGCTTCTTGGCCGCGTACAAGGACGGCGCGGTCACCGAATTAGGGGCGTAGTCGCTGGTCTGGGTGCCGCCGGTGCGCGAGCCGGTGAAGCGGGTCGAGCCGGTGTCGTTGTAGGTCGAATGCGGCACCACGACGGTGGCGCCGGCGCTGATCTGCGTGCCTTCCAGGCGCGACATGCCGGCCGGATTGTAGAAAATGGTCGAGGCGTCGTTGGCCTCGGCGCCGCTGGCGTCGGCGGTGCCCTGGGCGGACACGCTCTGCGAGCCGAAACGGTAGCCGGAGGCGTTGGCGCCGGTCGCCATCAGGCTCAGGGCGGCGGCGACAATCAGGGGAAGGTGTTTGCGTTGCATGGTGGAGTCTCTCATTGTAGTCGGCGACGTTGCGCCAGGTTTTTTTCTGATCCTGCAGCAAGCCGGGCCAAGAGGCCGGAATTGGCGCTGGAAGGCCAGCAGCATACTACATTTGTAAAGTTCACCACGCCGAGTTACTAGAGGGCAACCACTAATTTTTTACTTGAAACCGAGCGCTTGCTCTGCATTCCACAAGTCGCCCGGGGGCGCTGAACAGGCCGATTTTGGCGGATTAGGCGGAACGCCGTAATCGGCCATGTATGCGCCGTCGAGACGCATGCATGGCCGATTACGCTTCGCTCTTGAGGCCTACCGGAAGGTAGGCCGCCCCTTCGATGGGCCCCCGGGCGGTTAGCGGGCCTTGCCCGCTAACCCGCCCTACGTGTCTCGCGGGATTTTTCGCCGTTCCGCCCGATCCACCCCACGTGTCTCGCGGGATTTCGCGGTCATGGCTTGCCCGCCTTCGCCAGCGAGGCGCGCAAGGTCATCGTGACCGGGTAATGGTGCGTCACCGGACGCTGCAAATCATAGCAGCCGTTCAGCAGCGCGTTCAACCCGTTCTGCGTCATCTCGCGCCACGGCATGTGCACCGTCGTCAGGCGCGGCGCCGAGAACTCGGCGCTCGGCGTGTCGTCGTAGCCGATCACCGACAGTTCGCTCGGCACATGCACGCCGGCCTCCTGGAAGTACGACAACGCGCCGACGGCCATCTCGTCATTGGCGCAGAACAGCGCGGTGCAGCCGTAACCCGACTCCACCAACTCTTTCGCCGCCGACCACCCGCCGGCCGGCGAAAAATCGCGCTCGACCAGCCAGACCTGACTGGTGTCGATGCCGCCGGCCGCCAGTTCGTGCATGAAACTGTCGATGCGCACCACGTTGTCGGGCAGGCTCGACGGCCCGGCGACCACGGCGATGCGGCGGTGGCCGTGGTCGAGCAGCGCGCGCGCCGCCATCCTGCCGCCCAGTTGATGATCGACGGTGAAGCACTGGCCGGCCATGCCGTCGAAATGGTGGTTCAGCAGCACCACCCGCTCCTGCTTGGCGCCCAGCGCGGCGATGTCCTCCTCCAGCAGCACGTTGGTCATCAGCATCAGCCCGTCGCAGCCGCGCTCGATGAGGAACTCGATGCCTTCGATCGCCTGCTGGCGCGCGCCGCCCAGCCCGACGCCGAACGCCACCACCATGTGCAGCCCGGCCGTGCGCAGCTCGGTGTCGATGATTTGCAGGATGGGCGTGTAGAACGTCCCGCTCAGCACCGGAATGTAGACGCCGATCATGCGGCTGCTGCCCGACAGCAGCGAGCGCGCCGCGTGCGACGGCCTGAAGCCGAGCTCCTCGATCGCCGCGCGCACCTTGGCCAGCGTCGCCGGCGACACCGATCCCTTGCCGCTGACCACCCTGGACGCGGTCCCCAATCCCACGCCGGCGAGCCGGGCTACGTCTTTGATGGTGGCCACGGACGCGTCACTTCGGCTTTTTGAGGTAAGTCATGATGCGGATTGTCATCCCGAGTGTCTCATTTTGGAAACGTTCCCATATGGTGCACGCCTTGATTTCCCCTGTCAACGAAAACCTCGGCGCGTTTCCGCGTGATTGGAAATTGACTTTAAAAAAAGAACGGTGCTATATTTGCCATCACCAAATGGAAACCTTTCCAAGAACTTCCCGAAAAGTTCCAAATCGGGGCGATCGCGGTGGCGGCGGCACGACAGCGGTTTATAAAAACACAGGAGACAACATGCACTATCCAAAGGCACGACAGAAATTAATGAGCCTGGCCGTGGCCAGCGCTTGCGCGGCGGCGGCCCTGCCAGCATTGGCGCAGGCCCCGGCCCCGATCCAGGTGGCCGGCGAGGCGCCGGTGGTCCAAAGCGTGGTGGTGACGGGCCTGCGCCAGAGCCTGATCTCGTCGATGAACCTGAAACGCAATTCGGACGGCGTGGTCGACGGCATCGTCGCCGAGGACATCGGCAAGTTCCCCGACACCAACCTGGCCGAGTCGCTGCAGCGCATCTCCGGCGTGTCGATCGACCGCTCGATCGGCGAGGGCTCGAAGATCACCGTGCGCGGCGTCGGCCCCGACTTCAACATGGTGCTGCTCAACGGCCGCCAGATGCCGACCTCCAACCTGGGCGACCTCAACGGGCGCGCGTTCGACTTCGCCAACCTGGCGTCGGAGGCGATCTCGCAGTTGCAGGTGTATAAAACCAGCCGCGCCGACACCCCCACCGGCGGCATCGGCGCCACCGTCAACGTGATGACGGCGCGTCCGTTCGACCGGCCCGGCCTGCACGCCAGCTTCGGCGTCAAGGGCGTCTACGACACCTCGAACGACAACCTGCCGGGCGACGTCAAGGCGAGCAACTCGGCCACGCCGGAACTGTCCGGCATCTACAGCAACACCTTCGCCGACGGCAAGTTCGGCATCGCGCTGACCGGCAGCTACCAGGAACGCAACCTCGGCTACAACACCGCCGCCGTCTCCAGCGGCTGGCACGGCCCGGTGCGCGGCGACGAAAACAGCTGGGGCGCGATTCCGCTGCCGGGCGCCTCCGGTTCGGCGAACATCACCAACCGTCCCGGGCCGAACGACGTCTACATGGTGCCGCAGAACCTGAACTACAACTTCAACGGCGTCAAGCGCCAGCGCACCAACGGCCAGCTGACCCTGCAATTCAAGCCGGTCAAGGAAGTGGTCACGACGCTCGATTACACCTACTCGGAAAACAAGATACAAACCAAGCGCAACGACATCAGCGCCTGGTTCAACTTCGGCCCGTCGGCCAGCTCGTGGACCAAGGGTCCGGTGTCGAGCCCGCTGAGCTACACCGAGATCATCCCGCGCAACGCCAACGACCCGTCGATCGGCACTTCCGACGTGGCCATGGGCGGCGCCGACTTCGCCACCAAGACGCAAAACAAATCGCTCGGCTTCAACGCCGTGTGGAAGCCGACCAACGACCTGCGCCTCGAACTCGACACGCACCGCTCGTCGGCCACGTCCGGCGCCGACAGCCCCTTCGGCTCGAGCAACACGCTCGGCACCGCCAGCTTCAGCCGCGGCAACACCACGGCCGACTTCAGCAAGGACTTCCCCGTGCTCAGCATGGAGGGCGTGGACTTCAGCAAGGCCGGCCAGCAGGTCACCGGCTCGGTGTTCACCAACTCCTACATGCGCGGCGAGGTCGACCAGACCCAGGTCAAGGGCGCGTGGAAGCTGCTCGAGTCGTCCGAACTGAAGTTCGGCGCCGGCGCCACCAAGGTCGACAACCGCTCGGCCTTCTCCAACAACCAGCGCGACACCTGGGGCGGCGCCACCAAGGCGGCCGACTATCCGAGCAACGTCTGGCATCCGGACACGATCCGCCAGTACTTCGACCAGATCGACGGCAGCGGCAACCCGGCGCTGTTCAACCAGTTCAACACCTTCAACTTCGCCCAGGTGCGCCAGCTGGCGGCCACCGCCTCCGGCCTGCCGGCGCTGTACCTGCCGAAGACCACCTTCGACAACGACTCGCGCGTGCGCGAAAAATCGAAGTCGGCCTACGTCCAGTTCAACACCGACTGGGACACGCCGATGCCGATCCGCACCGCGCTCGGCGTGCGCTACGAGAAGACCGACGTCGTCTCGACCGCGCTGGTGCCGGCCGCCACCGGCATCAGCTGGGTGTCGCAGAACGAACTGCCGGTCTCCTTCGGCGCGCCGACCTTCACCACCTTGACCGGCAAGTACCACAACATCCTGCCCAGCCTGGACTCCGACATCGAGCTGACGCCGACGCAAAAGCTGCGCCTGAGCTACGGCCACAGCATCGGCCGCCCGCGCTACGACCAGATCCAGGGCGGCACCACCCTGAGCGCGCTGGCGCGGGTCGACGGCGGCAGCGGCTCGCAGGGCAATCCGGCGCTCAAGCCGGTCAAGTCGAAGAACCTGGACCTGTCCTACGAGTGGTACTACGGCCAGCAGAACTTCTTCTCGCTGGGCTACTTCCGCAAGGATTTGACCAACTACGCCGGGCAGTCGACCTTCAACGCCACGCCGTTCAACCTGCACACGCCGGTCGGCGGCGCGCTGTGGAACGAGGCGCTGGCCAACGGTTGCGCCGGCGCCGACACGACCTGCATCCGCAACTACATCTTCCGCAACCACCCGACCGCGCCGGGCGTGACGCGCGGCCCGGACGACAACGGCACCGGCAACGCCACCGGCACCATCGTCGGCCAGCCGAACGATCCGATCGCCAACTTCAAGATCAACTCGTTCGCCAACCAGAAGAAGGCCAGCCTGGACGGCATCGAGGTGAACCTGCAGCACATGTTCGGCAGCAGCGGCTTCGGGATTTCGACCAACTACACGTATGTGAACTCCGGCCTGAAATACGACAACGCCAGGCTGGGCGAACAATTCGCGCTGGTCGGGCTGAGCAACTCGTCCAACGTCGTCGGCATCTTCGAAAACGACAAATGGACCGCGCGCCTGGCCTACAACTGGCGCGGCGAGTTCCTGTCGTCGACCTTCGATTCTTACGGCCCGAACCCGCAGTACACCGAGGCGTACGGCCAGATCGACCTGAGTGTTGGCTATAACTACAACAAAAACATTAGCCTGCAATTCGAGGTGATCAACGCCGGCAACTCGATCCAGCGGGTGCACGGGCGCACGCAACAGGCGGTGGAGTCGGTCACCCAGGCCGGCCCGCGCTACATGCTGGGCGCCCGCTACAAGTTCTGATGTAGTGGAATTACAACCACAGTAGGACAAGGCCGCTGCCCGTCAGCGGCCTTGTCGGTTATACTTTCTGCAATGATCTGGAACATTCCAATGGCCAACGACATGATCCGACGGATAGTGATAGTGGGCGGCGGCTCGGCCGGCTGGCTGACCGCCGGCCTGATCGC
>DATMSN010000203.1:0-11532 GCA_035565375.1 Duganella sp.
CGAGCCCTTGGATCGCTGATCAACTCGCGCAATATCCCGCGCTGCTCGACGAATTGCTCACACCGGAAAGTTTGTATGCGCCGCCGACTATGCCGGCACCAAGGCCGCGATCGCCGGATACGCCCGCGGCGTGGCACGCGACCTGGGCCGGCGCGACATCACCGTCAACGTCATCCAGCCCGGCGTCATGCCCACCGACATGGCGGCCGAGGTGCTCGGCGACGGCATTCCCCCCGCCCTGCTGGACCTGCATCCCATCCGCCGCATCGCCACGCTCGAGGAAGTGGCGGCGCTGGCCTGCTTCCTGGCGGGGCCGCACGGCGGGTATATCACGGGCGGCGTCCACGATGTGGCCGGCGGCCTGGGCGTCTGACCGCAACAATTCATCGACAACAAAAGGAAACAACATGACCAAGAAATTTGACGCCACATCGACCGCGGACGACGTCCTTGCCGGCATCGATCTCAAGGGCAAACGCTACCTGGTAACGGGAGTGTCATCGGGCATCGGGCGCGAAACGGCGCGCGCATTCGTGGCGCGCGGCGCCACCGTCATCGGCACCGTCAAGGACAGCGCCGCCGCCGAGGCGGGCCTCGGCCAGGTGCGCGAGGCGGCAACCCATGGCGGCGGACACTTGAAGCTCATCGCACTCGACCTGGCGTCGCTGCGAAGCGTGCGCACCTGCGCGGACCAGCTGCTGGCGGACGGCCTGCCGTTCGACGCAGTCATCGCCAACGCCGGCGTGATGGCGACGCCTTTCGGCAAGACGGTCGACGGCTTCGAGACCCAGTTCGCCATTAACTATCTCGGCCACTTCGCGCTGGTCGACCGTATTACGCCGCTGCTCGCGCCGGGCTCGCGACTGGTCGCGCTGTCGTCCCAGGCACATCGCGTGGCCGATATCGACCTGCTCGACCCGCACTTCGCGCGCCAGGACTACGAACCATTCGTGGCGTACGGCCGCTCGAAAACGGCCATCACGCTTTTCGCGGCGGAATTCGACCGGCGCCATCGCGCGCAAGGGATCCGCGCCGCATCGGTCATGCCGGGAAACAGCCTGACCGACCTGCCACGCAACTTCACGCCGGAACAATTGCAGGGCCTGTTCGCGACCGTGGGCAAAGCGCGCGCCGATGCCGGCCTGCCGCCCGGCCAGCTGAAAGATATCGGACAGGCCGCCGCCACGTCGGTCTGGGCGGCGGTGGTGGCCGACGCCGACGCCATCGGTGGCCAGTACCTGGAAGACTGCACCGTCGCGCCGGTCAACGACACGCCCAATCCGTTCGCCGATGGCGTACGGTCGTATGCGCTCGATCCCGTCAAGGCCGGGCAGCTGTGGACGCAGAGCGAGGAATTGATCAAGGCGGCATAAATGAAACGGGGATGGGCAGTTGCCGACGCACCCCATCCCGTTCAAACAAGGATAAGACAGATGACTACCATCGCATAATCGCACGAACCTGGGGCAGCAAATCGTTGGCGATATTGACGGTTTGCTCCCTGGTCGGATGCCCGTCGTCGGCATCGCCCGGATAGGCCTTCGACGCGATCGCGTGAACGCGCTTGTCCCCCACCCGTTTTACCGTCTCGGCGATGTATTCGACCAGCGCGTCGCGCTTCTCGCCGGTCATCAACCCGCCTTCGGTCAACACGATCTGCGCCTGCGGATGATCCTTCAACAGCGTTTGCACGAACCGCACATAAGTTCCCACATATTGTTCGCGATCCGGAATCCCGGGATTGAAATCGTTATTCCCGATCGCGCTGAGAATCACATCTGGCCGATAGCCGCGCTGGTCCCACCGAACCGGCTTGTCCCTGTCCGGGATCGCCAACTGATAATAGTCCGGCAGATTCAGTTCATCGGTTTTGTTCTCCCAGGTGCGTATCAAGCCTCGTCCGCCGTAGCAGACCAGTTGCACCTGCGCGTGCAAAGAACGCGCCATCAACATGCCGTACGACGAACGCGCGTTCCACCAAGCCGGCTCCTTCTTTGCGCCGTGCACGCGGTCGATGGCCTCGCCGCAGGTGACGGAATCGCCCAACATCAGCATCTTCCGCCCGGGGAGCACGGGCGCGAGGTTCCATTTACCGTCGGTGTCGAAGCGCAGCAGCGCGGCGGTGCCGTGCCAGGTCTCGGAACGATTGACGATTTCCACCGCATGCCGGCCCGCCACGGCGTGGTCGAGCAGGACGACCGTCTGCCTGCCGGCGGCCAGCCGCACCTTGCGCGCGACGCCGTCGACGATCACGTCCAGGTAGCTGTTGGCGCCGCTTGCTTCCGCCTCGACGCTAAGGCGCGTGCCTTCGAAGTTGAGAAAGAAACTAACGCCCGGATAGCCGAAGCGCACCACGCCGTCGGCGTTGATATCGCTTCGCCCCATCCGGGCGACATGGGGGTCGGCGGCCGTCATCGACGCCGCCGCGACCAGCGGGGCATGCCCCCATAGCGCGACGAGGATCGCCGCGCAGCCGGCCATGCGGATTTGAACTGGCTTCATTACTTCATCAGTTTCTGTATGTCCGGCAGCATCGCGTCGGACCAGATTTGATAACCCTTGGCTGTCGGATGCAGGAAGTCGGCCATCACCTCCGGCGACATGTCGCCGTTCTGCAGCAGGAAGCGCGCGCCGTAATCCTTGAAGACGATGCTCTTGCCATCGCCCAGCGTCGATATCTTGCGGTTCAGCTCAATGATCTGCTGCCGCTTTGGACTCTGCGCCGATTGCTCGTAAGGCAGCACGGCGTTGAGCAGGATCTTCGCGTCCGGGTACAGCGCGCGCAGCTTCTTGAGCACCGCCCGCACGCCCTCGAACACGTCGTCCGGACCGGCGCCGCAATGGAAGAAGTTGTTCACGCCGATCGTCAGCACGACCAGCTTGGGGTGCAGTTTGTCGGCATGGCCGTTGTCGAGGCGCCAAAGCACGTTGCCGGTGTGGTCGCCGCCGATACCGAAATTAGCCGCCTTCCAGGAGCCGAAGGATTTATTCCAGATCTCCTGATTCCAGCCCTCGGTGATGGAATCCCCGACGAACAGCAGATCGACGTTGCCCGCATCGGCAACCGCCACGTCCTCCTTGAACATCTGGTGCCAGCGCTCCACCGACATCCACGGGTACTCGATCTTCCGTGGCGCCGGCGTAGTGCTGCACGCGAGGGGGCTCACGCCCGCGTCGGCGTAGCTCGGGGCGCTGGCCAGCGCCAGCAGGCCAGCCGCAACCACTGCGGAGATCAGGGATTTTTTCATCTTGACAGGTCCTTTCATTGTGCGCTTACCCGCAGCGATTGCGGCGCGACGTTCCAGCCACGCAGATCCAGACGCACGGCGCCCTGGCTCTTGAACGTGGCGGTCACGGTGCGGCTCTCGCCCGGCATCAGCGCGACGTAATTATCCGAGAAATACACCGGCAGTATCCGCTCGCCGTCCGCATTTAACAAGGTCAGTTTTCCGCCAAGCGCCGGCGCTTCACCGCCGTTGCGCATTGTAACCTCCAGTTGTCGTTCGCCCGGCATGGCGGCGCTGGTCCAGCGGGTGGCCAGCTCCAGGGGCACGGTCGCCAGTTGGTTCAAGCCCTGTTGACCGGCAAGCGTGCTGCTTGGCCAGTAGACGTTCTGCGACAGCAGCTTGCCGTCGGCCGCCTTGAGCGCCAATTTGAGCACGATCAGTTTTTCCCGCTCCAGCAAACCGGCGATACCGGCGTCGATCGGTTCCGATGTGCTCACCGGCGCCACCGTCACCGGCTTGTCGCCGCCGGCCAGCAACTTGCCCTTGACGTCATAGGCGGCGTACGACAGCGTGGCGCCGTTCAGCGCCGCCGGCGGATTGTTGATCACCATGAGCTGGTAATCGGGCAGGTTCATTTGCACGTGGACCGGCTCCGCCGCGCTTTTCACGCCGTAGAAGGCGCCGTGCGTATCGTAGTCGTGGCTCAGGATCTGCCACATGGTGCTCGGCCAGGCCGGCTGCGTCATCCACAGCATGCGGCCGCTATGCTGGCGCCACAGGCCCGCGTTCATGCCTTCAAAGATGGCACGATGGCTTTCGTAATTGAGCAACTGCGCCTTGCGTTCGAAGTCCGCCAGCGAATCGGGCGCGCCGTAGCCCGTCGCCATCGCCGCGTTGAAGGTTTTGACGCTGCCGTTGCCGTCCGGGTGCCAGTCGTGGTACGTGACCGTGTCGCTCAGCGGCCACTGGTCGGTCGGCGGCACCGCCGCCTTGATCGCCTCCATCGTCGGGAACGACGGCGTGCCCACCTCCACCGAGAAGCCTTTGGCGTGCTCGGTGAAGTAGCTGGTGGGCGTCTGATAGTTATACGGTCCGCTGTTCTGCAGATTGACGCGGTTGGAGCTGCCGCTGTACCAGCGGGTGCCGTCAAGCTGGTAAATCATGGCCTCCAGCGCCTCGTTCAGCACCGGTTGCGGCACGCCCTCGTTACGCCCGAACCACATGATCACCGACGGATGGTTGCGATAGCGCTTGACGACATCGCGCGCGTTGTCCATGAACAGGTTGACGTCCTGCGGCTCCAGGTTGTAATCCTGGGTCGACGCCCAGAAGTCGTTCAACACCATCAAGCCGTATTCGTCGGCCAGTTCGAAGAAGCTCTCTTCGGTGTTCTGCCCCACCCAATTGCGGATGATGTTGACGTTGGCGTCGCGGTGCAGCCGGAAGTAAGGCTCCAGCCGTTCGCGCTCGATGCGTTTGCGCCAGTCCTCCGTGCCCCAGTTGCCGCCGCGCGCGGCGATGCGAACGCCGTTGACCTTGATGACCAGGAAAGGACTGAGCGTGGTTTCCTCCAGCGGGCGGATGGCGGCGGTGCCGTCGGCCTCCGGCCGCAAGCCGGTGGCCCAATTATTGTCCGAGAGCTTACGGATCGACTGGTGGCGGCCATCGGTGATGCGCACGCCCAGTTCCCGGCCCTTGGTGAAGTCGGCTTCCACGCGGCGCAGGTGGCCGCTCTGATCGACCAGCGACAGTTCGTACGTCACCGCGCGCACGCCGAAGCGGGTGCTGGCCTGGTCCGACAGCTGCGCGCCCTGCATCACTTCGAGCTTGAGCTCATGCAGATCCGGCGCGCCGTAGCCGTTGGGCCACCACAGCTTGGGATTTTTCAGCCTGAGCGCGGCGAAATCGGCCGGGGTGAAGCGCACACTTTGCTCACCCGGCGCCAGGTTGACCGTTTTAGCGACCTGGATCGGCTTCATGTCGCCGTCGCGGCGCGAGATGGTCGCGCGGACAGTGACGCGCTGCGCCGACTTGGACAGGTTCGAGACCGGCACTTCGATACTGACGTCGGCCACACTGTTGTCCGCTTGCGGCAGCGCCGTGATCACCTGGGCGTCGCCCAGCTTGAAGTCGCGCGTGGCGTGCAGCACCACGTCCTGCCACAAGCCGGTGTTGCGGTCGCGAACCGACGGAATCCAGTCCCACCCCTCCGAGGCGATGAAGGTCGGGCCGTCCTGCGCCAGCGTGCCGCCATTTTCGCCGGCACCCGCCGCGATCGATTCCTCCTGCGGCAAGCCGGGATGCGGCGGCGGCGAGACCTTGACCGCGATGACATTCTCGCCCTTGAGCTTCAGGTAAGGACTGAGGTCGAAGGTGCCACGGACGAAAGCGCCCTTCATGCCGCCCAGTTTGCGGCCGTTGATCCACACCTCCGCCTCGTAGTTCACACCCTTGAAGGTGACGAACAGATGCTGCCCCTGCTTGAAGGCGGCCGGCGTTTGGAACAGCGTGCGATACCAGTAATCCTGCTTGTTCAGCGACTCGGGGATGGCCATGTTATTGAGGCCGAAGTCGGGATCGGGGTAGACGCCGCGATCGACCAGCGTGGTCAGCACCGTGCCCGGCGTGGTGGTTTGATACCAGCCGGCGGTGTCGAAGCCGGCGGAAGATATCTGCTGCGCCTTGGCGCTTACCTGCGGCGCGGCCTGCAGCTTCCACGACTTGAGCGTCCACAGATTGGCGTCATTCCGCACCAGCGCCGGGCCGCCGTAGGCCGGCTTGGCTTTGGGCTCCTGGAAGGGCGATCCGGATTTCGGCAAGGTCCACGGGTCCTGCGGCGCGAGCTGGCCATACATCTGGCGCACCTGTATCGGCCAGGACGGGCTGCCGGATTCGAAATTGATCAGCGCATCGTTCGGCTGCGCCGCCGCCATCGCGCGCACCGCGTCTTCATCCAGCGCGGTGCCGACGACGGTGAAGCCGGCGATGCGTCCGGCGTAGCCTGTTGCCGCCTTGCTGCGCGGTCCCAGGGAGATATGGGCGCCGGCATCCTCGGCCGGTATAAGCGCCTCGGCCTTCAGCACCGCATCCTGGCGGGCGACGGCGCTGCCGTTGGCGTACAGCGTGACCTGTTTGCCGTCATAACCGGCCGCCAGATGCACCCAGGCGTTGGGCGCCAGCTTCAGCGGCGAAACCACTTCCAGGCCATAGCCGCAGAAGCCGAACGCGCCGTCCACGCTGCACAGGAACCAGCCAGGCCCGGATTGAGCCCCCGCGACGCCGGCGATCAGCGTGCGGCCGGGAGCCGGTTCCGATGGTTTGAACCAGCCGCTCAAGCCGAACGGCTGTACCCTGCCCGTCACGGCCGACGCGAAGATGTCGGCCTGTTTGACTTTCTTCAACAAGCCATCGCTGGCGGCCGGGAATTCGGCGTTATACGGTCCCCACTGGTCGCCGGCTTGGGCGCCGGACCACATCATCGCGGCCAACGCCGCCACGGTCATCGTGTGCTTCATTTCAGCTCCGGGCCTTCAACCGCAGAACGATCGCGCCGTGCGGGGCGAGTTTGCTCTCCAGTTTTTTGGTGGTGTCGCCGGTCTTGCCGGTCCAGGCGTCGGTCCAGGTGAACACCGTCTTCGTGGTGTCGAGCACGCGCTTGCTCATATCGTCGTTGACACGGTTGTTGGACCACTGATAACTGACCGGCGTGGCCTGCTCGCTACGATTAAGTATCATCACGGCCCACTCGCCGTTATCGAGCGGCTTGGCCCAATACTCCAACTGGCCGGACTGCATGAACCGCCACGCCTGGATTCCCAGTTTGTCCTGGTTGATCGCGATCACCTCCTTGTTGGTCAGGATGCGTTTGGTGGCATCCGACATCTTGCGCACGTCGTTCCCCAGGATCAGGGGAGACGCCAGCATCGCCCAGGCGGCGAAGTGCGAGCGGTCCTCGTCCTCGGTCAGGCCCCTGCCCACTTCGAGCATGTCCATATCGTTCCAGTGTCCGGGGCCGGAATGCACGCGCAGGCCCGCCTGCTTATCGAGGATCTGCAGCACGCCCAATCTGGAGTACGAGGCCTCGCTGAATTCGCAGTCGAAGCACAGATAGATGTCGCTGGTGGTGCGCCACGAGTGGCCGACATCCTTGGCCCATTCCCAAGGCTTGTTGTCGCCCCATTCGCACATGCTGAACAACATCGGCCGGCCGGCGGCACGGATCGCGTCGCGCATGGTGGTGTAGGCGCCGACCGCGCTCAAGCCCTTGGTGTCGCACCAGTCGTACTTGATGTAGTCGATACCCCACGCGGCATAGGTCTGCGCATCCTGGTATTCGTGGCCTCGGCTGCCGGGATGGCCGCCGCACGTGGTGGCGCCGGCATCCGAATAGATGCCGATCTTGAGGCCCTTGCCATGGACGTAATCGGCCAGCGCCTTCATCCCGGACGGGAAGCGCTCCGGGTCGGCGTGGATCATACCCTTCTCGTCACGCTTGCCGTGCCAGCAATCGTCGATGTTGACGTACTCGTAACCGGCGTCTTTCAGGCCGTTCTTGACCATCGCGTCGGCCGTGTCGCGGATCAGCTTCTCGTTGATGTCGCAGGCGAAGGTGTTCCAGCTGTTCCACCCCATCTGCGGCGTGGCGGCCAGTGCGTCGAACTTATGGGCGTGGGCATTGAAAGCGACGGTACAGGCGGATAGCGCCAGCATATTCAGCATCGAACGTTTCATGACCGCCTCCTTAGCGCTTGATGGAATTGAGTTTGTCGGCGTACTCCTTGATCAGCTTGAGCGAGCTGGCGTCCGAATCGAACACCGAATACAGGCCTTGCTCCTCCTGCGGCGGATCGCCGACGAAGTCGTTACCCGGCTTCCACCAGTAGTCGGCGTTGGCCGCGCGTCCGGCGCCGCCCCATGCCCAGAAATTGAAGCCGGCGATGGGATCGCCCTTCTTGGCGCCGCCGTAGACGAAGTCGAACACCTCGCGATAGAAGCGGTCGCGGATCGTGGTGCCGGCTTTGATGCTGAACGAGGCGCCGTCGCGATCGAGGCCGAACTCCTCCAGCACGATAGGCTTGTCCAGCTTCCTGGCCAGTTCGATGTGCGAAGTCAGATAATTGCGGCTCTTGGCGATGGCGCCGTCCCACGAACCGGTTGGGTCCTTGGAGTCGAACCAGCCCCAGTTCTTCGGCCACAGGTGATAGGTCAGGTAATCGATATGCTTGGTGCGGTGCGCATCGAGGAACAGCTGGGCGTCCTGGGCGGAGCCGGCCAGGCCTTCGCTGCCGCTGCTGACCATGTGGTTCCTGTCCAGGCTATGGATATAGCCGGCGGTTTCATCGACCCACTTGATGTAGGCTTTTTTCTCCTCCGGCGTGGCGTTGCCATTGCCGGGACGCGGCTCGTTGGCCAACTGCCAGGACATCAAGCTTGGATCTTCCGCATACGGCTTGCCGGTGATGGTGTTGACGCGCTTGACGATCTTCTGGATCACATTGCGGTACTCTTTTTGCGCCGCCGCGTTGACGTAGAAGCGCGCGTTCTTCTTCATGTAGTCGTCGTAATCCTTGGTCACGTTCGGGTCCAGCGCCGGCGTGCCTTCGAACCAGTTCAGGTACTGCGTCATGCCGCCCGACCACTGCCAGAAATTGTTCAGGTAGAGCACCACGGTCATGTCCCGCTTGGCCGCTTCGGCCATCAGGAAATCCAGGCCGACCAGCAGGTTCTCATCGTACTCACCCGGCTTGGCGGTGGTCGCCGGGCTGACGGCGCTCTTCATCTCGGTCTTCTCGGAAACGGCCAGCACGCGCAGGTTGTTGATGCCGATCGCGCGCATGCTATCGAGTTCCTTCAGCAGGCGCGCGCGCTCGCCCACGCCGCTCGGCGCGCCGAGGTAGCCGCCGTACCAGAAATTGGCGCCGACGATGTAGTAAGCCTGGCCCTTGCGAGCGAAGTGCGTCTTCTTGGCGGTGACGAAATCGCCCTTGCCGGAGGTCGCGCCGTCCGCCGCGGCGACAATGCCGCAAGCACCGATCATCAGCGCGGCCGCGCAGAATTTGTAGAGTTGTTTCATGTCTCGTCTTTCTTTTTATGGAAGATTATTTGGTTGGCTGACCGGCGACGTTCAACGTCTGCTTCGGCAGCTGCACGGTGATGCTGGTGGCTTTGGCATCGCCGGCGTCATGCGCCAGCAATACCTTGTAGCCGCCCTGGGCGACGCGCCAGGTCCTGGACTTGCTGTCGTACATGGACAGCAGGCGCGGATCGACCGTCAGGCTGACTTCCTTGCTTTCGCCCGGCGCCAGTTCGACCTTGTCCCAGCCCGCCAGGCGCTTCGGCGCCTCCCACTTCGCGCCGACCGGCGCCACATACACCTGCGGCACATCCTTGCCCTTGACGGCGCCGGTGTTGGTGACCTTGAAGCTCAGTTGCAGCTTGCCGCCCTTCTGGTTCGCGGCCAGGCCGGAATACGAGAACTGCGTGTACGACAAGCCGTGACCGAACGGGAACAGCGGTTTGAGGCCTTTCAGATCGAACCACTTGTAGCCGACCGCCGCGCCTTCGTGATAGTTGACCGTGAAGCGTTGCTTCTCGTTCTTTGGATCGCCATCGAGCTTTGGACGCGGCAGCTGGCTTTCGGACACGGGGAAGGTGGTTGGCAAGTGGCCGGACGGATTGACTTCGCCGAACAGCACGCGGGCGATGGCCTCGCCGCCGCCGCTGCCGGCGTACCAGGCCTGCACCACGGCGGCGCTCTGGTCCACCCACGGCATCAGCACCGGGCCGGAAGTCTCCAGCACCACCACGGTTTTCGGGTTGGCCTTGGCGACGGCGCCGATCAGCGCGTCCTGATTGCCGGGCAGCGCCAGCGACACGGCATCGAGCGCCTCGCCCACCCACTGCTGCGCGAAGACGACGACGACGTCGGCGTCGGCGGCTTCCTTCGCGGCGGCGGCGGGATCGGCGCCGTCGTTATAGACAACCTTGGCGCCGCCAGCACGGGCCTTGATCGCCTTCAGCGGCGAGGACGGGTGGTACACCACGGGGCCCGGCCAGATCGTCGGCTCGATGCCCGGCACCGGATTGCCGCCGATCGGATACACCAGCGACGAGCCGCCGCCGGCCAGCACGCCGACATCCGAATGCGCGCCGATGACGACGATTTTTTTGACGCCGGCCTTCAGCGGCAGCACGCTGTTGGTGTTCTTCAGCAGGACGATGCCCTCTTCCGCGTCGGCCTGGCTGACCAGCTTGTGCGCCTCGAAATCGATCGCGCCGCCCTCCTTGACCGGATTGTCGACGACGCCCTTGTCGAACATCGCGTGCAGGATGCGGAACACCATATTGTCGAGGCGCGCCTGCGGCACGTGGCCGTTTTCGACCGCCTCCTCCAGCGCGCCGCCGAAGTACGCCGACTTGTCGAACTCCCAGCCGGAGTGCTGATCGAGGCCGCCGTTGGCCGCTTCGACGGTGCTGTGGACGGCGCCCCAGTCGGACATCACATAGCCCTTGAAGCCCCAGTCCTTCTTCAGCACCTGGTTGAGCAGGTAGTCGTTTTCGCAGGCGTAGACGCCGTTCAAGCGGTTGTACGAGCACATCACCGAGCCGGGGTCGGCCTGCTCCAGCAGGAACTGGAACGCCAGCAGGTCGGACATGCGGTTGCTGGCGTCGTCGAGGCGGGCGTCGAGCACGAAGCGGCCGGTTTCCTGGTCGTTGACGGCGAAGTGCTTCATCGTCGCGATCAGATTGTTCGACTGGATACCCTTGACCTGTTGCGCCACCATGGTGCCGGCCAGCAGCGGATCCTCGCCGGCGTATTCGAAGTTGCGGCCGTTGCGCGGCTCGCGCAGCAGATTGACGCCACCGGCCAGCATCACGTTGAAGCCGGAGGCGCGCGCTTCCCTGCCGATCATGGCGCCGCCCTGGTAGGCCAGCTCGCGGTTCCAGGTGGCAGTGGTGGCCAGGCCGGAAGGCAGCGAGGTGCGCTCGCGCGGCGTCTTGCTGAATTGCGTGGCCACGCCAAGGCCGGCGTCCGTTTCAAACAGCGCCGGCAGGCCCAGTCGCGGCACGCCAGGGATGTAGCCGGCCGAAAACGGCAACGCGGCGGGATGCTTCTTGGTCTTGTTGGCGAAGTCGGCGCCGAAGTGGCCCAGCACCCAGCCCAGTTTTTCCTGTTGCGTCATGGCGTCCAACGCCAGCTTGGCGCGCTTGTCGGCGCTCAGCGATTTGTCCAGCCACGGTTTGGATGCCGGTTCGGCCGGCGCCGCGGTGTCGGCGGCGTAGGCCGGCAGCGCGGTCGCGACCG
>DATMSN010000204.1:0-3690 GCA_035565375.1 Duganella sp.
GCGGCGGAAGCGGCCTTCCCCGCGTGGTCGGCGACGCCGCCGCTGACGCGCGCGCGCGTGCTGTTCAAGTATCTTCAACTGTGCCAGCAGCACGTCGACGAATTCGCGGCGATGCTGACGCGCGAACATGGCAAGACCTTCGCCGACGCGCAGGGCGAGGTCGCGCGCGGCATCGAGATGGTGGAGTTCGCGGTCGGCATTCCGCAGATGCTGAAGGGCGAATTCACCGACCAGATCTCGCGCGGCATCGACGCCTGGTCGATGCGCCAGGCGCTGGGCGTGGTGGCCGGCATCACGCCGTTCAACTTCCCGGTGATGGTGCCGATGTGGATGTTCCCGGTCGCCATCGCCTGCGGCAATACCTTCGTGCTCAAGCCTTCCGAACGCGATCCGTCGCCGTCGCTGCTGCACGCCAAGCTGCTGAAGGAGGCGGGTTTGCCGGACGGCGTGTTCAACGTCGTGCAGGGCGATAAGACCACGGTCGACGCGCTGCTCGATCATCCGGTGGTGCAGGCGCTGAGCTTTGTCGGCTCGACGCCGATCGCCGAATACATCTACGCGCGCGGCTGCGCGGCGGGCAAGCGCGTGCAGGCCTTGGGCGGTGCCAAGAACCACATGGTGGTGATGCCGGACGCCGACATGGAGATGACGGTCGACGCTCTGATGGGCGCCGCGTATGGTTCGGCGGGCGAGCGCTGCATGGCCATTTCCGTGGTGGTCGCCGTCGGCGACGCGGGCGATAAAATCGTCGACGCACTGGCGAAGCGCACGGCCGCACTGAAAGTGCGCGACGGCATGGCGCACGACGCCGAAATGGGACCGGTCGTTTCAAGCGCCGCCAAGCAGCGTATAGAGCGCTTGATCGGGGAAGGCGTGGAGCAGGGCGCGAAACTGGTGGTCGATGGCCGCAACCACATCGTGCCCGGACGCGAGAACGGCTTCTTCATCGGTGGCACCTTGTTCGATCACGTCACGCCCGACATGACGATCTACAAGGAGGAGATTTTCGGCCCCGTACTGTGCATGATGCGTTCTCCCGACGTGGGTAGCGCGGTGGAGCTGATCAACCGCAACGAGTACGGCAACGGCGTGGCGATCTACACGCGCGACGGCGGCGTGGCGCGCGAGTTCGTGCGCCAGATCCAGGTCGGCATGGTGGGCGTGAACGTGCCGCTGCCGGTGCCGATGGCCTTCAATAGTTTCGGCGGCTGGAAACGCAGCCTGTTCGGCGACCATCACGCCTACGGTCCCGAAGGCGTGCGGTTCTACACGCGCCACAAGGCGGTCATGCAACGCTGGCCGAACACCTCCAGCGCTGGCGCGGAATTTGCATTCCCCCAGATGAAGTAGTCGTCCCAAAACTACCGAGCCATTTGCCAGGAAAAGAATGATGATCGAATCCCTGAAATACATGCCGCATCCGAAGCAAGACAATGCGGCGCTGGCGGAACACTTCACCGATCTCGCGCCGGCGCTGAACGCGCGCAAGGCCGCGATCGAAAGTTCGCGCTGCCTGTATTGTTACGACGCGCCGTGCACGCGCATCTGCCCGTCGGACATCGACGTGGCCAGCTTCATTCGCAATATCCACGACGGTAACGTCAACGGCGCGGCGGTCGGTATCCTCAAGCAGAATATCTTGGGCGGCAGTTGCGCGCGCGTGTGCCCGACGGAGATCCTGTGCGAGGACGCCTGCGTGCGCAATCACGACGCCGAGGGCCAGCCGGTGAAAATCGGCCTGCTGCAGCGCTACGCCATCGACAACATGTCGCTCACCGAGCATCCATTCAAACGCTTCGCTTCGACCGGCAAGAAGGTCGCCGTCGTCGGCGCCGGCCCGGCGGGCCTGTCGTGCGCGCACCGGCTGGCGATGCTGGGCAACGACGTGGTGATCTACGAGGCGCGCGAGAAATCGGGCGGCCTCAATGAATACGGCATCGCCAAGTACAAGCTGACCGATAACTTCGCGCAGAAGGAGGTCGACTTCCTGCTGGCGATCGGCGGCATCGAGATCCGGCACGGCCAGACCCTGGGCGGCAATGTGCAACTGAAGGATCTGCACGCGCAGTACGACGCTGTGTTCCTCGGCCTGGGCCTGGGCGCCAGCAAGCAACTGGGGCTGACCGGCGAGGACGCGCCGGGCCTGCTGGCCGCCGTCGATTACATCGCCGCGCTGCGCCAGGCGGACGATTTGAGCGCGCTGCCGCTGCCTTCGCGCGCCATCGTCATCGGCGCCGGCAACACCGCCATCGACATGGCGGTGCAGATCCAGCGCCTCGGCGCCGAGGAGGTCACGCTGGTCTACCGGCGCGGCTTCGAGGGCATGAGCGCCACCGAACACGAACAGCACATCGCCAAGGAAAACCAGGTGCGCATGCGCACGTGGGCGCAGCCGCGGCAAGTGCTGCTGGACAAGGCGGGCCGCGTGCGCGGCATGCGCTTCGAGAAAACCGCCATGACCAACGGGCGATTCGGCGGCACCGGCGAGACCTTCGAGATCGCCGCCGACGCCATCTTCAAGGCCATCGGCCAGGCCATGGACGAAACGAGCATCAGTGATCCACTGGCGAAAACGCTGAAACGCGACGGTGACAAAATCCACGTCGACGATCGGTTCCGCACGGTGCTGCCGCGTATCTACGCCGGCGGCGACTGTGTGGCGCCCGGACAGGACCTGACCGTGCAGGCGGTCCAGCATGGCAAGCTGGCGGCGCACGCGATTCATCAAGATCTCCTAGCAATGAGCAACGCACCGAAAGTGGAGGCTGCATAATGGCTGACCTGAGCATAGAATTCTGCGGCATCAAGTCGATCAATCCGTTCTGGCTGGCGTCCGCGCCGCCGACCGACAAAGCCTACAACGTGGTGCGCGCCTTCGAAGCCGGCTGGGGCGGCGTGGTGTGGAAAACGCTGGGCGAGGATCCGGCCGCCGTCAACGTGTCGTCGCGCTACTCCGCGCACTACGGCAAGAACCGCGAGGTCGTCGGCTTCAACAACATCGAGCTGATCACCGACCGCCCGCTGGACATCAACCTGCGCGAGATCACGCAGGTGAAGAAGGACTGGCCGGACCGTGTGATCATCGTGTCGCTGATGCTGCCATGCGAGGAGAAGCTATGGGCCGACATCCTGCCGCTGGTGGAGGCCACCGGCGCCGATGGCATCGAACTCAATTTCGGCTGCCCGCACGGCATGCCGGAGCGCGGCATGGGCGCGGCGGTCGGCCAGGTTCCCGAGTACGTGGAAATGGTCACGCGCTGGTGCAAAACGCACAGCAAGCTGCCGGTGATCGTCAAGCTGACGCCGAACATCACCGACGTGCGCGCGCCGGCGCGCGCCGCCAAGGCCGGCGGCGCCGACGCGGTCTCCCTGATCAACACCATCAACTCGATCACGCATCTGGACCTGGACCAGATGGTGGCGTTCCCCGTCGTCGGAGGCGCCAGCACGCACGGCGGCTATTGCGGTTCGGCGGTCAAGCCGATCGCGCTGAACATGGTGGCCGAGATCGCGCGCGACCCGGCCACCAGGGGCTTGCCGATCTCCGGTATCGGCGGCATCGGCAACTGGCGCGACGCCGCCGAGTTCATGGCGCTCGGTTCCGGCTGCGTGCAGGTCTGCACGGCGGCCATGCTGCACGGCTTCCGCATCGTCGAGGAGATGAAGGACGGCCTGTCGCGCTGGATGGAC
>DATMSN010000205.1:0-2059 GCA_035565375.1 Duganella sp.
GTCGGCCGCCTGCTGCGCGAGAGCGTGCGCGTGATCGACATCGCCGGCCGCTACGGCGGCGAGGAACTGTGCGTGATCCTGCCCAACACGCCGCTCGACGGCGCGTTGAAATTCGCCGAGACCTTGCGCGGCAAGATCGAGGCGCAGCCGCACTACGCCGGCGCGCGCGCGCTGCCGGTGACGGCCAGCTTCGGCGTGGGATCGTTCGACCACATGGAAATCGCCGACGCCGAAAGCCTGCTGCGCCAGGCCGACGCCGCGCTCTACCGCGCCAAGCACGCGGGCCGCAACCGCGTCGAGGGCGCGATTATCGAACGACATTGAAAGGAACCCGCTGATGCCCACCGCTACCTGGAACGGCGTCGTCATCGCGCAAGCGAACGACGACGAAGTCGAAATCGTCGAAAACAACGTCTACTTCCCGCCATCGGCGGTGAAGTCCGAGTATTTGCAGCCCAGCGACCACACCAGCCGCTGTCCGTGGAAGGGGCTGGCCAGCTACTACAGCGTCAGCGTCGACGGCAAGGTCAACGAAAACGCCGCCTGGTACTATCCGCAGCCGTCCGGGCAGGCCGCGCAGATCAAGGACCACATCGCGTTCTGGCGCGGCGTGGACGTGCGGCGCTAGCGATGGCGTTATCGGCCAAGCCGTACCTGCAAAGGATCACGGCGCAGTTCGGCGACGACATCGACTGGGACCGTCATCCCTATAACGTGCCGTCGGTGCGGGAGCTCGAATCGATCGGCTTTCATGCGGACGTGACGTTTTTCATCGGCGAGAACGGCGCCGGCAAGTCGACCATGCTCGAATCGATCGCGCTGGCGCTGGGTTTCAGCATGGAGGGCGGCACCAAATCGGTCCGCCTCAACAGCGCCGGCGAAACGGCGCCGCTGTATCAATCGCTGCGCCTTTCCAGAAGCTTCATGAAGCCGCGCGACGAGTATTTCTTCCGCGCCGAGAGTTTTCACAACGTCGCCACCTATATGGAGGAACTCGGCTACCTGCAAGGCTATGGCGGCTCGCTGCACGCGCGCTCGCACGGCGAGGCGTTCATGGCGGTGTTGCTGAACAAATTCAAAGGCAACGGCCTGTATCTGCTGGACGAACCGGAAGCGGCGCTGTCGCCGAACCGCCAGCTGGCGGCGCTGAGCGCGATCCATCAACTGGTGCAGCAGGATTCGCAATTCATCATCGCCACGCACTCGCCGATCCTGCTGTCCTATCCGAACGCGAAGATCCTGCTGTTCGACGGCGCCGGCATCACCGAAGTGGCGTACGAGGACACCGAGCATTTCGCCATCACGCGCGACTTCCTCAACCACTACCCGCGACGGCTGCAGCAGCTGCTCGAACTCGACTAGGTGCATGGATAATATTACCCACAGCATTATCGGTTTCGGCGTTGGGGAATTGGTGCACCGCAGTCTGCCGGGGGAGGCGGATGACATCTCGCAGCGCGTGCGCCACCGGTTGTTGTTGGTCTCGTGCGCGCTGGCCAGCAATTTTCCCGATCTTGACCTGTTCCTCACGGGGCTGCTGCCCGCTCCGTTGGGCTATCTGCTGAACCATCGCGGTCACACCCACACCGCCTTGCTGGCGTTGCCGCAGGCCTTGCTGCTGGCGGCGCTGCTGTGGCTATGCTGGCCGTCCGCGCGGGCGCTACTCAAGGCCAGCCGCCCGGCGCGGCGCGGATTGGCGGCGAGCATCGCGACCGGCTTCGCGCTGCACCTGCTGATGGACTACAGCAACTCCTACGGCTTGCATCCGTGGTATCCGTTCGACGGCCGCTGGTTCTTCGGCGACATGGTGTTTATCGTCGAACCGCTGTTCTGGGTGGCGATCGGCGTGCCGCTGGCGTTGATCATGCGCTGGCGCACCGCGCGCTGGCTGGGGTTTGCGGGTTTGTTCGCCGCGCTGATGTTGTTTGTTTTAAAGGGTTATCTGGGCTGGCCGTCGTTTGCCGCGCTGCTGCTGATCGCGCTGGTGTGCGGCGCGGCGCAATGGCGCGCCGGGGCCGGCGGACGGGGCGGATTGCTGCTGGCGCTGAGCGTCTGCGTC
>DATMSN010000206.1:0-1757 GCA_035565375.1 Duganella sp.
CGTCACGCTGCCGCCGCTGGCGGTGGCGGCGGCCTGGGCGTAATCGATGCGCAGCAGCGCGTTGCCGTGGACGTCGCGCTTGAATTCGGTCAGTTGCGCGGTGGTGGCGGTCAGCTGCTTGCTGACGGCCGAGATGCGGCCGAGTTCGTCGTAATAGGTGTTGGTGACCTGGTTGAGCGCGTTGGTGACGCTGACCTGGCGGTCGAGCGCGTCGTAGGCGTACCTGGTGACCAGGCTGCCGTTGACGACGGCGGCGCCGGCCGCGGTGACGTAGTCGACGCCGACCTTGGTCTCGCTGGTGAGGTTGCCGTTCTTGTCGTAGGCGTACTGGGTGTTGCGGTTCAGCCTGTCCGTGGCGACGCCGGGCGCGTAGCCGGTGTCGGTGAGCGTGACGGCGGCGCTGAAGTCGGTCTGGCGGGTCAGCTTGCCGATGTCGTTGTAGACAAAGGTGCTCAGGTAGCCGGCGCGCAGCGCCGGCGTGTCCGACAGCACGTTGACCTGCGCCGCTTTCAGGCCGCGCGCGTCGTAGTAATAGCGCGTGGCGGCCGCCTCGGTGAGGCGTTTGCCGTCGGCGTCGGCGCCGTAGGTCTGCTGGACGGTGACGTCGCCGAAGCCGTTGTACGTGGTCTCGGTGGTGCGCGCGGCGGTCGGGTAGCGGTTGCCGATGGCGCGCGCGTCGTAGATGGTGGTGGCCGGTTCGATGACCTTGACGGCGCGTCCGCGCAGGTCGTAGCGGGTGACGATGGTGCGGTCGTTGGCCGGGTCGCGCAGCAGATCCCTGCCGACCTGCTCGGCGCCGCCCCAGGAGTTGACGCTCTGTTTGAGGTTGTAGCGGGTGAGGGCGGTGGCCTCGCCGAACGCGTTGCGCTGGTAGCCGGTGGCGTAGCCGAGCGCGTCGATGTCGTAGGCGACCCGGCCCATCTGGTCGTAGGACTTCTGGCTGATGGCGCCGTCGGCGCCCTGGTTGACCACGGCGTTGCCCAGCGCGTCGTACCAGACGCGGATGACGGGGGTGACCGCCACTTCGGTGCGGCCGTTGCCGTCGGCCGGGGCGCTCGCGTCGTAGACCATCGTGGTCGGCATGATGGTCGCCTTCTGGCGGCCCACCCGGTCGTACTCGTACGAAGTGGTGCGCGCCTGGACGGTGAAGGCGCCCTCGGTGCGGCTGGTCAGGTTGCCCAGCGCGTCGTAGGTCAGCGTGGTGATCAGCGTGGTGGCGGCGCCCCCGCCCCAGCCGCCCATGGCGCTCGAGGCGGCGTCCTGGTAGGCGGTGAAGTTCGGGCTGTTCTCGGCGATGTTGCGACCGGCCGCGTCGTAGCGGTAGGTCCAGGTCTTGCCCAGCGCGTTGGTCATGCTCAACTTACGGCCGAGCGCGTCGTAGGTGTAGGCCTGCTTGCCCAGCATCGGCTCGGTGCGGCTGAGCAGGTTGCCCTGCACGTCATACACGTATTGCGTGATGCGCGGACGGTTCTCGAGCACCGTGTCGGCGCCCTGGACGCTCACTTGGCCGGCCAGGTCGGTCGCCAGCGTGGCCTCGGCGAAGACTTTCGGGGTCTGGTACGACGCCGTCAGCACCACCTGGCCGAGGGCGTTGTAACGGGTTTCCTTGAAGTAGCCGGCGGCGTCGACCTCGAAGCGCAACTTGCCGTTGAGGTCGTAAGCGAAACGCTCGGTGCGGTCGGTCGGGGGACTGACCGTCAACAATTTTTTCAGGTCGGCGGGGCTGGAGGTCGCGCTCAGCGTGGCGCGCGCGGCCG
>DATMSN010000207.1:0-1738 GCA_035565375.1 Duganella sp.
AGCGGCCGCGCCGGCCGCGCTGGAGATGAGCAAATCGTAAGCCCCGCTGGAGTTCCAGCGAATTGGCTACAATAGAGTCCGGCGGCGTCGTGTTGATGCCGCCGGCTTTTATTTGATTGGAATGAATATGCAAGAGATCCCACCGTCAGAGTCCCTCATCGAATACCCGAGCGACTTCCCGATCAAGGTGATGGGCCCGACTCATATCGATTTCGCCCCGACCATCGTGCTGGTGGTGCAAAAACACGATCCGGAATTCCACGAAGGCAAGATGGAAGTGCGGCCCTCGGCCAAGGGCAACTACACCGGCCTGACCGTGACCGTGCGCGCCGTCAGCCGCGAGCAGCTCGACGCGCTGTACTCCGAACTGTCGGCGCATCCGATGGTCAAGATCGTCATGTAAATATCGTCATGTAAGTTGCTGGCGCTGGAAGGCGGCTATTTCTTCCAGCAGCCAGTCGCGGAACGCCACCACCTGCGGCCTGCCGGCCGAGGCCACCGGCGCGACGAAGAAATACTCATCCGGGCAAGGCGTGGCGATATCGAACAGCCGCACCAATTGCCCGGAGGCGATCTCCTGCATCGCCACCACATGGCGCACCAGCGCCACCCCGTTGCCGTCGGCGGCGGAGCGTATCAGCATCGACAAATCCTCGAACATCACCCCGCCCGACGGCTCGGCCATGTCGACGCCGGCCGCGCGCAGCCACGGCGACCATGGCTCGACCGAGCGCAGCAGCGTTTGCAGCGGCAACTGCTGCGGCGTGGCGGGCAGGCCGCCACCGCGATAGTGGGGACTCACTACCGGATAGTAGACGTCGCCCATCAGCCGCTCCACCACCATGCCGGGATAGTTGCCACGTCCGAAACGAATGCCGACGTCGATGCCGTCGCGCGCCAGATCCTGCAGTTGCCCGCTCGACTGCAACACCACCTCTATATCGGGATGCAAGTCGATGAAGCGGCCCAGCCGGGGGGCCAGCCAGCGCGCCGCGAACGAAGGGATCGACGTCACCGTCAGCCGCTGGTTGACGCTGGCCGCGCGCATCGCGTCGGCCGCGACGGCGATATCGGCGAAGGATTTGCCTAAAAACTGGGCAAATTTGAGCGCGTCGCTAGTTATTTTCACCTGCCGGCCGTTGCGCACGAACAGCTGCCTGCCCAATTCCTGCTCCAGCGCCCGCACCTGGTGGCTGATCGCGCCATGCGTCAGGTGCAACTCCTCCGCCGCCCGCGAGAAATTCTCGTGGCGCGCCGCCGCCTCGAAGGCGCGCAAGGCGGAAAAATTGGGCAGGCGGCGGCTGGCGCTCATCAGGTCGGCATGCTGTGGATAACTATGTGAATAAAATTAGCTAGAATCACGAAAATATAACGTTATACAGGCGCTACGGCAAGGTCTACCATGTGAATAAATCTACCCAAGCCGGAGCCGCCATGTCTTTTATCCTGTACACCGATAGCCTGTTCACCAGCCCTTACGCCCTGTCCGCCTTCGTGGCGCTGACCGAAAAAGGCGTGCCGTTCACCGTGCAGACGGTCGATCTGGAGGCCGGCCATCAAAAACGCGGGGACTACGCCGACCGCGCCCTCACCGCCCGCGTGCCGGCGCTGGTCGAGGGCGATTTCGTGCTGACCGAGTCGAGCGCGATCACGGAGTACCTGGAGGACAGTTTTCCGGCGCCCGAGTACCTGGCGCTGTATCCGGCCGACCGGCGCCAGCGCGCGCGGGCGCGGCAGG
>DATMSN010000208.1:0-2044 GCA_035565375.1 Duganella sp.
GGCGGCGCCGGCCGTGCCGCACGCCCAAGAGGCCGCCGCGCCGATCGAATCGATCCAGGTCACCGGCAGCTGGCTCGGTTCGGGGCTGCAGAACAGCGTGAAAAACTTCCCCGGTGCGCGCACCGTGGTCGGCAAGGAGGAAATCGAGGATTCCGGCGCGCTCGATATCGGCGACGTGCTGCGCCGCATTCCGGGCGTGCAGGCGACCGACAACTCGGGCACGGCCGGCAGCGCCATTTCGCTCAACATCGGCGTGCGCGGGCTGACCGGGCGCTACTCGCCGCGCTCGACCATCCTGCTCGACGGCATCCCGCTGGCGGTGGCGCCTTACGGCCAGCCGCATCTGTCGTTCGCGCCGGTCAGCCTGAACAACATCGAATCGATCGACGTCGTGCGCGGCGGCGGCGCTGTGCGCTACGGCCCGCAAAACGTCGGCGGCATCATCAACTTCCGCAGCCGCGCGATTCCGGACGGCCCCGGCGTGAGCGGCGACGTCTCGGTGCGCTACAACGATTTCGGCGAGGTCGGCCACAGCCGTCAGTACAGCGCCTTCGTCGGCGGCACGCTCGACAGCGGCCTCGGCGTCGCGCTGATGTACTCCGGCATGGACGGCTCCGGCTGGCGCGCCGGCAGCGACGAAAAGGTCAACGACGTCGCGCTCAAGTTCCGCTACAAGATCGACCCGCGAAGCGAGGTGTACGGCAAACTGGCGTACTTCGACGTCAATTCGCGCACGCCGGGCGGCCTGACGGTGGCGCAGTACCACGCCGACCCGTTCCAGAACACGCGTCCGACCGACTTCTGGAACGGCGACCGCAAGGGCGGCGACGTCGGCTACCTGAACACGCTGTCGGCCACGCAGGAGGTCGAAATCAAGGCGTATTACAACGAAAGCTTCCGCCAGAGCGCGCTGATCAACGCCGCCCGCACGCAGCTGACCTATCAGCCGCGCAACTACCAGGTGCTGGGCATCGAGCCGCGCTACACGCAGCGTTTCGCCGCGTCGGGCATGACGCACGACGTCACGGTCGGTTACCGCTTCCTGCGCGAGCGGGGCGACGACAACAACTACGTGCGCAACGTCGCCACCGGCGTCAACGGCGCCATCGCCACCTTCGACAACAGCACCGACGCGCACGCGGTCTATGTCGACGACCGCATCGCGCTGGGGGCGTGGCGCGTCACGCCGGGCGTGCGCTACGAGCGCATCCGCTCGGAGCGGGACGACGTCGCCGGCCACAACACCTTCGAATCGAACAACAACAAGGCGCTGCCGTCGCTCAACGTCGCCTATCTGGTCAACCGGGCGCTGACGGTGTTCGCCAACTACACCACCTCGTTTGGCCCGGTGCAGAACACGCAATTGAACTCGCAGACGCCGGCCAACCCGCTCAAGCCCGAGCTGGCGAAGACGGCGGAAGTGGGCGCGCGCTGGAAGAGCGCGGCCGTCAGCGCCGAGGTGACCGCCTTCAGGCTCAAGTTCGACAACCAGATCATCCAGGTGCCGGGCATCACGCCGGCCACGTTCCAGAACATCGGCGCGACCAACCACGAGGGCATCGAAACGGCGGCCGACTACAGCTTCCGCGACGGCGCGCTGGCCGGCCTGAACGTCTACGCCAACTACACGTACACCAAAGCGATCCAGGAATCGGGGGCGACATCCGGGATGGACGTGCCGTTCTACTCGCGCAACACGGACACGGTGGGCGCGCGCTACCGGACAGGCGCCTTCACGGCCAATTTATCGAGCACCCACCAGGGCAAGCAATACTCGGACGCCGCCAACACGGTGGCCGAGTCGGCCAACGGCGGCGTCGGGCGGATCCCTGGCTTCCGTCTGTGGAACGCGCAGTTGGGCTGGAAGCTGGCGGGCAAGCCCGGGTACGAGGTCATGGCCGGCATCAACAACCTGTCGGACAAGCGCTACTACACGCGCAACGTCGACGGCAACGCCGGCCGCATGGTCGGCGCCCCGCGCACCGCCTACCTGCAACTGCGCGCCACCTACTAAAGCAACTCCGGGGTCAGGTCCACCATTTCT
>DATMSN010000209.1:0-3193 GCA_035565375.1 Duganella sp.
CAGTTCCGCGCGCAGCGCGGCCGCGTCCAGCGTGACGCCGTCCCGGGGCACCAGATAGGCGACCAGGCGCTTGTCGCCCGGCTGGTCTTCGCGCGCACCATCTTCGCGCGCCACCACCACTGCCTCGCGCACTCCGGCATGCGCGCACAGCCGCGCCTCGATTTCACCCAGTTCGATGCGGAAGCCACGAATCTTGACCTGGAAGTCGTTGCGGCCCTGGTATTCGATGGTGCCGTCCGGCAGCCAGCGACCCAGGTCGCCGGTCTTGTACATGCGCGCGTTGGCAACGCTGCTGAACGGATCGGCCAGGAAGCGTTCGGTGTTCAGTTCCGGACGGTTGAGGTAGCCGCGCGCCACGCCGGCGCCGCCGATAAACAGTTCGCCGGTGACGCCCAGCGGGACCGGCTCCAGGTGGGCATCGAGGATATAGGTGCGCAGGTCGGGAAGCGGGGTGCCGATCATGCTGCCGAGCTTGGCCTCAATGTCCGCCTGTGTGATGAGACGATAGGTGGCATGAACGGTAATTTCGGTAATGCCGTACATATTGATGAGAAGCGTGCGCCCGGGATCGTTCCTGGATGCCCATGGAGCGAGCGTATGCAGTTCCAGCGCCTCGCCGCCAAATACGATGGCGCGCAAAACATGCGGCGCGGGTGCTGCCGCCTGTGCTCCGATGAGCTGGCGGAAAGCGCTCGGCGTTTGATTGAGAATCGTGACGCGCTCGCTGCACAGCAGGGCATAGAACTCTTCGGGTGAGCGCGCGCAATGCGTGGACACGACAACCAGGCGGCCGCCAAACGCCAGTGCGCCCCATATTTCCCACACCGAGAAGTCGAATGCGATCGAATGGAACAGGGTCCAGACGTCCGCGGCGCCAAACTGGAAGGCGTCGTCGGTCGCGGCGAACAGGCGCGCTATGTTCGCGTGTTCGACCAAAACGCCTTTCGGCAAGCCGGTCGAACCGGAGGTGTAGATGACATAGGCCAGGTGGCGCGGCGTCAAGCCCAGCAAGGCCGGATCGGGATTGCCGTCGGCCTGCTGGCCGATGAGTGCGTCGTCGGCATCGAGCAGCACCACCGGCAACGCCAGCGCCGGCAGGCTGGCATGCAGGGCTGCCTGGGTCAGCAGCGCCACCGGCGCACTGTCGCCTAGCATGTAGGCCAGGCGGTCGACAGGATAGCCCGGGTCCAGCGGCACGTAGGCCGCGCCGGCCTTGAGGATGCCGATCAGGCCCACGATCATGTCGAGGTCGCGCTCCACGCAGATGGCGACCCGGTCGTCGGGCTGTACGCCGAGGGCGAGCAGGCGATGGGCGACCTGGTTGGCCCGCCGGTTGAGCTGGTCGTAGGTCAGCTGTTGGTCCGCGGACACGAGCGCGATGGCGTCGGGAGCGGCTGCGGCCTGCGCTTCGAACCGTTGATGGATCAATGGTTGTGGCGGATACTCGATGGCGCTATTGAAGTCGACCAGCAGTTGCTGACGCTCGCTTGCGGGAACAGTGGCCAAGGTATCGATGGCGCGCTCGGGACTGTTCGCCAGCGCCTGCGCGAGGGACTCCACGGCGCAGTTCAAATAGCCATTGATGCGTTCGGCATCAATGCCCTGCGCGCATTGGGTGGTCAAGCTGAAGCCGTGGCCCAGATCATCCACCGAGACCGTGATCGGGTAGTTGGTACGTTCTTCCGACGTGATGCTGCGAATGCCCGTCCAGGCCGTGGTATTTGCATCCTCTGTCTTGCTGTGACGGTAATTGAGCAAGGTCGAAAACAAGGGTATCGATGGCGGCACGCCGCTGCAGCGCTGCGCCAGCGCCAGCGACGCCTGTTCATGGCCCAACAGTTCCGTGAGTCCGTGCAGGGTCTCCTGAACGGCCTGGGTCACGCTCTTGTCTGCCAGTGAAATGCGGATTGGCAAAGCATTGACAAACATACCCAGCACTTGACCCGCGCCGGCGGTGCCTTGCAGGCGTCCGGACAGGACGGTGCCGAAGACAACATCGCTGCGTCCGGTGCATCGTGCCAGCACCTGCGCCCACGCTGTATGGAACAGGCTGCCGCTGGTGACGCCATGCTGGCGCGCGAGCGCTCGGAGCCGAAGCGCCAGCTCGTCGGCAATAACCAGTCTCGCTTCCGACACCGCGTTGCCGTTGCCCTGTACATCGAGCAGCCCGAACGGCGCGGTGGGGGCGTCTATGTCGGCTAGCTGGCGGCGGAAGAACGCTTCGTGTTCGCTTGCCGATATCGAATGAACCTGAGCAATGAAATTGCGATATGGCAGAGCTGGAAGCAGTTTGTCTTCCTGCTTATCGAGCAGGAACTGGATCTCGTTAAGAATAAGCTCGACCGTCAAGTGATCGCTGACGATGTGGTGATTTAGCAGGGCCAGCAACCATTCATCGGAGCCGGGGCAGGCAGCGACGTAGGCGGCAAGCAGGGGCGCGCGCTGCAGGTCGAAACGCACGCGTTGCGGATCGGTGAGCTGCTGGAATTGCGCGAGTGCCTCGCCCGATCCATCCAGGGTGAGGGTATGCACGGGCAGCGGCGCCTGTCGATGGACGATCTGTACCGGGTGGCGCAGGCCGGCCCAATGGACGCTGGTGCGCAGGATGTCGTGGCGGCTGATCACCGTCTGCAAGGCCGCCAGAAAACCGTCTAGCCGGGCGCGGCTATCAAAGGCAATGGTGGAACGTATCACATAGACGTCGCGCTCGGCATCGAGCAAGTGGTGGAACAGGATGCCCTCCTGCAGCGGCGCCAGACGGTAGATGTCCTGGATGTCGCCCAGGCCCGATGGGGTTTCGCTTACCAGCAGGTCAATTTCTTCCTGATCCAGGTCGGCCAGGGGCACCATGTCCGGCGTAATCGCGGCGCTGTCGGCTGTGATCAGATTGGGCGGCACGCTTTGGCCAGGCGCATGGTTGCCGAGGTTTAGGGCCGCGGCGAGGGCAGACAGCGTCGGGTACGCAAATATGGTCCGCACGTCGGTGACGCGGCCTGCTTCGCGCAATTGCTCAATCAGCGTGATGACGAGCAGCGAGTGGCCGCCCAGTTCGAAGAAGTGATCGTGGCGGCCGACGCGCGGCACGCCCAGCAGGTCTTGCCAAATCCCGGCCAGCGCCGTTTCCGTGGCCCCGAGCGGGGCCTCGTAAGCGCGCGTGGCGAGCGTGTCCTGGTCCGGCGCCGGCAGGGCGCGC
>DATMSN010000210.1:0-2866 GCA_035565375.1 Duganella sp.
GCAGCTCGGCGCCGGCGGCCACCGGCTTCATGCCGCAGGCGCGCACGCCGGCCTTGACCAGCGCGTGCAGCATCGCCGACGAGACCAGCGTCTTGCCGATCTCGGTATCGGTGCCGGTGACGAAACAGCAAAAGCGCGGCGGCAGGCCGTTGGCCAGAACCGCCGGCTGCGCCTGCGCCTCGGTCTCGTCGGCGACCGCTGGCGCGTCGGACGGTATATCGACTGCTATGACGGGATCATCGAGGCTCATCTGACGTCCTTTCCAATGCCAATACATTAAGGGCGGCGGTCAGCCGCGCGACTTCCATGCTGCTATGGCCCGCCGACAGCGTCACGCGCAGGCGCGAGGTGCCTGGGGCGACGGTCGGCGGGCGGATAGTGCCGACCCACAGCCCCTGCTCGTACAGGGCCGCGCCGGCGCGCATGGTCTCGGCATTATCGCCGATCAGGATGGGTTGGATCGCCGTCTTCGACGGCAAACGCTGCCAGCGATGAAGTTTGAGCCCAACCTGGCCATCGTCCAATTGTGCCACCAATGCACCCAGGTGAGCGCGCCGTTTTATGCCTTCCTGGCCCTCGATCAGCTCAATGCTGGTCAGCAGGGCGTGCGCCAGCGCCGGCGGCGTGGCGGTGGTGAAGATGTAGGGGCGGGCCTTCTGGATCAGCGTCTCGATCACCGTCCCGTGCGCGGCCACGAAGGCGCCGCCGACGCCGGCGGCCTTGCCCAGGGTGCCCATGTAGACCAGGTGCGGCGAGCGCAGGTTGAAGTGCTCCAGGGCGCCCCGGCCATGGTCGCCGAGGACGCCGAAGCCGTGGGCGTCGTCCACCACCAGCCAGGCGCCGTGTTGTTCGCACAACGCCAGCAGCGCGGGCAGCGGCGCCAGGTCGCCGTCCATGCTGAAGACGCTGTCCGTCACTACCAGCTTGGTAGCGGCGTTGCTGGCCTCCAGCATCGCGCCCAGTTTTTCCAGGTCGGCGTGCGGGTACACCCGGACGCGGGCGCGCGACAGCCGCGCGCCGTCGATCAGCGAGGCGTGGTTGAGCGATTCGGAGAAGATCTCGGCCTCGCGGTCGCCAACGGTCAGGCCGGTGATGATGGCCAGGTTGGCCATGTAGCCGGTGCAGAAGGTCAGCGCGCGCGCCGACTCCAGATGGCCGCCGACGAATTCGGCCAGGCGCTCCTCCAGCATCGCGTGGGCGCGGCCATGGCCGCTGATCATGTGCGAGGCGCCGCTGCCGACGCCGTGGATCGCCGCGCCCTCCTGCAGCGCCAGCTTGAGGCGCGGATGATTGGCCAGCCCCAGATAGTCGTTGCTGCAGAAGGCCAGCAACTCGCGGCCGTCGACCGTCACGCGCGGTCCGCACGGCGTGTCGACGGTGCGGCGCTTGCGTATCAGGTCCTGCTCGTCGAGCGCGCGCAGCTGCTGTGTGAGTTGATTCATCAGCTTCATCGTCAGCCCGCCATCGTTTTGTCGAACACGGCCAGCGTGTTGGCGGCCAGGCCGTCGATTTCATCGTCGCTCAAAATATACGGCGGCATCATGTAGACGGTGGCGCCGATGGGGCGCATCAGCAGCT
Organism: Duganella sp.; assembly: GCA_035565375.1. Classification (GTDB taxonomy): domain Bacteria; phylum Pseudomonadota; class Gammaproteobacteria; order Burkholderiales; family Burkholderiaceae_D; genus Rugamonas. The sequence goes on from DATMSN010000210.1 coordinate 1,579, forward strand.
CGTGCTCGACCGCCGTGGCGAAGAAGCGGCGCGAAAAGTCCGGCGTGGCGTCGATGGCGTCGAAGGCCCAGATCATGCCGCGCTGGCGGAAGTTGCGCACCCGCCGGTGTTGGGCCAGCGGTTGCAGCGCGGCCGTCAGGCGCGCGGCCTTGGCCTGGTTGGCGTTGAGGACATCGTCCTCCTCGAAGATTTGCAGCGTCGCCAGCGCGGCGCGGCAGGCCAGCGGGTTGCCGGTGTACGAGTGCGAGTGCAGGAAGCCGCGCGTGACGTCGCCGCTGTAGAAGGCCTGGTAGATGTCGTCGCGCGTCATCACCAGCGACAGCGGCAGGTAGCCGCCGCTGATGCCCTTGGACAGGCACAGGAAGTCCGGCCAGACCCCGGCCTGCTCGCAGGCGAAGAAGGTGCCGGTGCGGCCGCAGCCGACGGCGATTTCGTCGAGGATCAGGTGCACCTGGTGGCGGTCGCACAGCTCGCGCACCAGCTTCAGGTACAGCGGGTCGTGCATCGCCATGCCGGTCGCGCACTGCACCAGCGGTTCGATGATGATGGCGGCGATCCGGTCGGCCTTTTCGGCGAACAGGCGTTCGACGTCGGCGGCGGCGCGGCGCGCCATGTCCTGCGCCGTTTCGCCTGCGGCGGCGTTGCGCGCGTCCGGCGACATCACCGTTTGCGAGGCGCGCAGCAGCGGGCCGTAGGCGTCCTTGAACAGCGCGACATCGGTGACGGCCAGCGCGCCGATGGTCTCGCCGTGGTAGCTGCCTTTGAGGCAGACGAATTCCTGCTTGGCCGATTTACCGTTGTTGCGCCACGAGTGGAAGCTCATTTTGAGCGCGATCTCCACCGCCGAGGCGCCGTCGCTGGCGTAGAAGCTGTGGCCCAGCACATGGCCGGTCAGCGCCGACAGTTTTTCCGACAGCTCGATCACGGGTTCGTGCGTGAAGCCGGCCAGCATGGCGTGTTCCAGCGTGTCCAGCTGGTCCTTCAGCGCGGCGTTGATGCGCGGGTTGGCGTGGCCGAACAGGTTGACCCACCAGGAACTGATGCCGTCCAGGTAGCGCCGGCCTTCATGGTCGACCAGCCATGGCCCCTTGGCGTGGCTGACGGCGATCAGCGGCACCTCTTCGTGGTGCTGCATTTGCGTGCATGGATGCCAGACGCTGCGCAGGCTGCGCGCGATCCAGTCGGAGGAGGTGGTGGTGGGTTTCAATCTACGTCCTGTTTGGTCTAGCTAGTCCAGCCATGAAGGCCGGCGTTTTTCGAGAAATGAGGCGACGCCCTCGCGCCCTTC
>DATMSN010000211.1:0-2042 GCA_035565375.1 Duganella sp.
CGCCGGACTGGCCGATCCGGGTGAGGGCGTCGAGGAAGGCGCGCGCCGATGGAAAGCGGTCTGCCGGCGCCTTGGCCATGGCCCGTTCCACCAGGCGGTCGTAGCCCGTGCCCAGCGCCGGCAGCAGTTGCGACGGCGGCGGCGGGATCTGATTGAGGATTTGCTGCATGACGATCGTCGGCGAGCCGGTGAACGGCCGCACCCCCGTCAGCAGCTGGTACAGCAGCACGCCGGCCGAGAACACGTCGGAGCGGCCGTCGACGGTCTCGCCGCGGAACTGCTCGGGCGACATGTAGCTGGGCGTGCCGATCATCGAGCCGGTCTGCGTCAGCGTCGACGATTCGATGCGGGCCACGCCGAAGTCGCCGACCTTGACCTGGGCGGCGGCGGTGATCAGCAGATTGGCCGGCTTGATGTCGCGGTGGACCACGCCGCGCGCGTGCGCATACTCGAGCGCCAGCAGCAGGTCGCCCATCCAGGCGCCGACGCGCGCCAGCGCGGTGGGCTGGCCGGCCACCATCAGCGTGTTGAGCGGCGTGCCGTCGATGAACTCCATGGCGATGTAGGCCGAGTCGGCGTCCTCGCCATATTCGTACACGCTGACGATGTTGGGATGCTGCAGCCGCCCGGCGGCCTGCGCCTCGTTCTTGAACCGGCTGATGAGCTCGGCCTGGCGGGCGTCGCTGAACAACTCCTTGCGGATGGTCTTGAGCGCGACCACCCGCTCGATGTGCGGATCGAAGGCCTTGTAGACCACGCCCATGGCGCCCTTGCCGAGCGTGGCGTCGATCCGGTACTTCCCCAGTTGCGCGAGCATGGCGGGCCGCTTCCGCTACTCTTCGAGCATCTTCATCGCGCTCGCCAGGCTGGTGCGCATGCGGCCGAAGGAGCGCGCCAGCACCGACAATTCGTCGCCGCCCTTGACGTCGAGCTCCTCGGCGCTGAACTCGCCCATGCTGACCTGGTCGGCCAGGCGCGACATCTGCGTGATGCGGCGCGTGACGAACAGGTGGACCATCAGGTTGAGGGCGATGAACAGGAACACGAAGATGCCCAGCATCGACACCATATAGCTGCGCAGCATGACGCCGGCGCGCCGCAGCGGCACCTCCATCGGCACCGACACCACTTGCGCGCCGATGACCTCCATGTGCTTCCAGCCGAAGCCGTTGTTGCGGCCGTAGATGTCGAGCATGGTCTTGGGGGCGTTGTCGGGCACGCTGTGGCAGCGCAGGCAGGCGGCGTTGGTGATCTGTAGCGGGCGCGCGACATACAGCGCCGGGCCGATCGCGGTGCCGCGCTCGCCGACCATCTCCTTCAGATCCGGTTTGGCGCGCAGCGTGTTGACGATGTCGGCCTCCCAGTCCGAGGCGCGGTCGCGCAGGTTGGTCGGGTTCAGCGTCGCTTCCTTGTAGCTGAAGTCCGGGTACGACTTGAGCAGGTAGTTGAGGTGCTCGGTGGCGGCGTAGGACGGGATGGACTGCGGCAGGAACTCGTATTTGAGCTGCATGTCGAGCAGCGGGGCGATCTGGCCGGAGGTGTAGCTGCGCGCGGCGCTGGCCGCCTGCATCAGCACGCGCGCGCTTTGCAAGGTCTCCTCGCGCGCGTTTTGCTGCAGCAGATAGTTGGTGACGGCGCTGGCGGCGGCGAATCCGATCGCGAATACCGACAGAAAGACGATGTTGAATTTCGCGGCGAGCGACAGTTTCATGGTGGGGGCCTCGTTTTACATCGCCCACTCTACCTCCGAAGCGGCGTCGGCGTTGTCACCAGAATTGGGGACATCCGCGGAGGTTTGAAATTGATAACCTTGGTGTTACCATTAAAAATAATATTAATACTTACTTAATAGTCACTGATGGTGCCGGTTTGCCTGGTTCCCCGCTGGTCGGGATCGCGGACCGCCTGGCGCCACAGCCTTGGTTGTCGAGGGCGGTCGATGCGCCCGGGGCATAAAAATAATTCATCCGGCGGGGCCAGATTGTATCCACGCACAGCACTACCGCGCCCGTCCCGCCGACACCGCGCCACGCCGTCGCGCC
>DATMSN010000212.1:0-3135 GCA_035565375.1 Duganella sp.
GCGTGCTCGTGCCGGCCGCCGCCGGCCACGGTCGTTCGCCCGCCGCCAACACCGCCAGCGCCCTCGACAATGTCCCTTGCGCGCCCCCGCGTACTTTGATGAGGTCAAAACCATGATATTTACGCCACGCCTACGCGCATCGCTGGTGCTGGGCGCGCTCGGACTATGGCCCCTGTGTTGCGCGGCCGAGCAAGCGCCGCGCGCGGTGAAGTTCGCGCCGATCCCGGTGCAGTCCATCTTCCGTCCGGTGCAGCCGAACGGCTCGGCCGACGACGCGCTGGCCAGCGGCCGCCTGGTCAGCGGCCACTATCGCATGGCCGCGCCGGCCAGCAAACCCTGGCGCATCGCCTTCCTGTTCCCCCACCTGAAAGACCCCTACTGGAGCGGCTGCGCCTACGGTGTCGTCAGCGAGGCCAAACGACTGGGCGTCGCCGTCGACATCCTGGCGGCGCGGGGTTATGACGACCTGCCCGGCCAGTTGCGCGCGATGGACAGGGCCATCGCCGACAAATACGATGCCATCGTCATCTCGCCGATCGGCATGACGGCCAACAACGCCTCGATCGCCAAGGCGCGCGCGGCGGGCATCCCCGTGATCGAGCTGGCCAACGACAGCCGTAGCGACGACCTCTCCCTCAAAGTCACCACCTCGCTGCGCGGCATGGGCCTGGAGGCCACCCGCTGGGTGGTGCGCGACGCCCAGCGGCGCGGGCTGCGATCCATCAATATCGCGCTGCTGCCCGGCCCGATGGGCGCCGGCTGGGTCAAAGGAGAGGTCGACGGCACCCGCATCGCCGCCCAGGAAGCGGCCATCAAGGTGAACATCCTCGACATCCGCTACGGCGACAGCGACTTCGCCGGCCAGTCGCGGCTGGCGACCGAACTGCTGTCCAGGCATGGCGCCAGGCTCGATTACCTCATCGGCTGCACCGGCTGCGCCCCCGCCGCGCTCGGGCCGCTCAAGGAGGCCGGCCTGGGCGACAAGATCCGGCTGGTCGCCTACGACCTCACCGGCGAGATCGCGCGCCTGATACGCAAGCGCGACATCCACGCCGCGGCCGACACCAAGGGGGTCAGCCAAGCCAGGGTGGCCATCAACGCCGCCGTCAACCTGCTGGAAAAGCGCGGCGCGGCGCTGCCGCACACCATGCTGGTCCAGCTGGGCATGGTCGACCAGAGCAATTTCGCCACCTATCCGTTCGACACGTCGATCGCGCCCGAGGGCTACAAGCCGGTGCTGTCCTACGATCCGGCGCGACGATGACCCCGCCTGGCGCATGACGTTTTCGATGGGCTCGCTTGAACTTTGCCGGCCAACGGACGGGTCGCCCGCTCGGGCTGGTGGAGAATAGTCGAGCTTGACGATGTCACACGAAACTGGCAAAGTTATAAATATATTAATTCATGGGTGTCCCCCATGTACGCCGTTGCCACCGTCCACTTTAAGCACTCCATCGATGTCAGCCCGCTCATCGAGAGATTAGCTACGCCAACCGGGCCGACGGTCGCCATTGATGCGACCATCTTCAAACGGGTCATCCCAGGAAACAGACAGCATCGAAGTCGTCATTTATACAAATGACGCCAACCGCATCACCTCCGGCCGCTACCAGCCTTTCGGCGAAATCATGGGCAAGCGGTTCAGGGATACAATCATCGGTGACGTCCTCCTTGCCGTGGTCCCAGCCGTTACCGGCTTGGCTCTTGATGTAACGCCCAAACAAGCCGCGATCACGTTCGGCAGCACCGCAATCGCGGTTTTGCTATGGTTATGCATCGAGGCGCACCGTCGCCAGAAGGTGTTTGTATATGAAGACTCCTAGCTTTGAGGTTCAATTCATTACCAGGCTGCGCGACCACGTCGCCGGCAAGTACCCCGAGTTGTCATTTTCCCTGCCACGCTCGGTGCAGCAACCAAACATCGTCGTTGCGAATGCGCGCACGGGCAATGTACTCTGGATTCAAGTCGCGGGCGGCGGCAGCGCCAATCCGGTTCCCGCCGCAACGATCGCCGTACTCGTCGAAATGAACACCGCGATGAAAGACCAGCATGATCATTCGCGGCATTCCGAACTCTGGCTGGTCTCCAGCGCCAAGGTGCTGCCGCCCTGGACCGATATTCTTGCGCAAGAGCACATACACGTCATCAGTTCCGATTCCGTCGACACCGCGCTGGGTCAACTTGATCGGCGCCTGCGCGCGCTGGCGTCAGGCGACTGAAGCGCGCGCGCCGCCATGCATCTTAGTACCTTCGCCCGCACTAAATCTCTCCAAATCTCCCGGCGAAAAAAACCGCCATTCCGCACGCGTTTTTTGACGATGGGCTCGCTTGAACTTTGGCGGCCAACGGCTATATTGTCAGCTATCAACTGATCGCCCACCGGCCAAGCGGCCCTACCCCGTTGCCGTCGTCAGGAGAACACCATGCCACTGCACCACTACGGCGTCCTCAAGGGACGCCCGATCAACCGCCAGCTCGGCTCCAGCCAAAACGCCCACTACCAGGTGCACGTCGTCGACGACACCACCGACTACCGGATCGCCATCAACGTCAAGTCGCAACTGGCGCCGTCCGAGGTCGAGTACCTGGTGGCCGCGCACTTCGACCATCCGCTGCTGGCGCACCTCGACGAGCTGCCGGTCGGCTGGTCGCCGCTGCCGTCCAAGCCGGCCGGCGCGGCGCTCGATTTCATCCGGGGCAACCTGTTCGATCCGCGCCGGATGGTGCCGCTGCCGCTGAGCATCAACGGCCCGGACAACGACCTCAACGACAAGATCGACCAGCACATCCAGCGCGCCATGGGCGACGAGAACGCGCTGTTGTACGCGTTCGGCGAACGCTGGGGGCCGGAGGCCGGCAAGAAGGACAAGATCTTCGGCTTCCTGCCCGGTAACGGCGTGCACGACATCCACATGAACCAGGCCAACGACGCCGACTTCAAACAGGACGACGGCGTCTACCAGGACGGCGGGCTGCTGCTGCACTTCCCCGACCAGAACCAATGGGTCGCCATCTTCCTCAAGTTCCAGTCGCAGACCTGGCACAGCGACGACCAGACCGGCCACCGCATCGAGGGCGGCGTCAGCGGGCCGCCGGGCGACCAGCCCACCCCGTCCGACCCGTTCGAGCCGGGC
>DATMSN010000213.1:0-5580 GCA_035565375.1 Duganella sp.
CAGCGCACTGGCGCCGCTGGCCATATCGGCGGACGTCACGCGGCGCTTGCAAGAGCTGGGGCAACGCCATGGCGCCACGCTGTTCATGGTGCTGCTGGCGGCTTTCCTGCGGGTGCTGCATCGTCAGTCCGGGCAGGACGATCTGGTGGTCGGCACCGACGCGGCGGGCCGCGACCGGATCGAGCTGGAAGGCCTGATCGGCTTCTTCGTCAACGTCGTGCCGCTGCGCTCGCGCATGGCGGCGCCGGAATCCGACTTCGGCGTCTGGCTGGAGGCGGTGCGCGACAGCGTGCTGCAAGCCTTTGAGCACGGCGACCTGCCGTTCGACCAGATCGTCGATGCCTGCGGCGCCGGCGCGGCCAGGGAACGAGGGCGCCATCCGCTGCTGCAAACGCTGTTTGTGCTGCAAAACACGCCATCGGCGCGCGCCGACATCGACGGCCTGGAGATCGAAGTTTTGCCGGAAGAGGGGGCGCCGTCTAAATTTGACTTGGCGGTATTCGTCTCACAGGAGCAGGGACAAGAATATGGGCAAGCCGGTGGCGGCTTGCGCGCCGAATGGATTTACCACGCGGGCCGCCACGACGAGGCCACGGTCGCGCGCGCCGCGCTGGCCTGGCGGCAGATACTGGGCCAACTGGCCGACATCGACACAAAGGAAAACATCATCATGACAAAACCCGCTCCATCGGCCGGAAAACTGGACCGACTGAAAAAACTCTCGGCGCCACGCGGCGCCGCCAAGCCGGCGGTGTCCATGTCGTTCCTGCGCCCGGGCCAGGAATTCCCGGCCGTGATCGAGGCCAGGGACCCGGATCTCGACGCCGCCTCGTGGGCGCTGGAACAGCGCGACCTGGTCGAGAGCATGCTGCTGCGCCATGGCGGCATCCTGTTCCGCAATTTCGGCCTGCGCACCGCGCAGGAATTCGAGAGCTTCGCCGAGTCGATCGAGCCGCAACTGCATGGCGACTATGGCGACCTGCCGAAGAAGGAGGGCGGTCGCAACATCTATCGATCGACGCCGTACCCGGAACGCCAGATGATCCTGTTCCATAACGAGAGCGCGCACCTGGACCAGTGGCCGCGCAAGCAGTGGTTCTTCTGCGAGCTGCCTTCGCCGGTCGGCGGCGCCACGCCGATCGTCGATTGCCGTGAGATGCTGCGCCGGCTGCCCGCCGCGCTGGTGGAGGAGTTCGAACGCAAACAGCTGCTGTACATACGCACCTTCAACCACCGGCTCGACGTCAGCTGGCAGGACTTCTTCAAGACCACCCTGCGCGGGGAGGTCGAGACACGCCTGCGCCTGGCGGGTATCGAATTCGAGTGGCTCGATAACGACGAACTGCAGACGCGTACCCGCTGCCCGGCGGTGATCGCCCACCCGGTGACCGGCGAGCGGGCCTTCTTCAACCAGGTGCAGCTGCACCACGTCAGTTGCCTGGAGCCGGAATTGCGGGCCGACCTGTTGACGATGGTCGGGCCGCGGCGCCTGCCGCGCCAGGTGTGCTTCGGCGATGGATCGGCGATTCCCGACGCCACCATGGAGCTGATCGGCCGCACCTACGAGGAGTGCGCTGTGCGCTTCGATTGGCGCCAGGGCGATGTGGTCATGCTCGATAACATGCTGGCCGCACATGCACGCGATCCATTTGAAGGGCCGCGCAAGATCGTCGTCGCCATGGGCGAAATGGTGCGCCGCGCCGACCTGGAACAACAGGACGCGGAGCAGAACACACGAATCCCTTCGCCCGTCGCCGGCGAGGCGCTTCAACAGACACAGGAAAATTAAAGATGAACCCCACCCAGGACGAAATCCGTCATTGGCCGCTCGGCCCCGAACAACGTGTGCTGCCGGACGGCGGCGCCGCCCACTTCGTCACCGCGCGCGCGGATGTTCGCATCGAGCCGCTGCGCCTTGAACGGGCGCTGGCCGCCGTCGCCGAACGCCACCAGTCGCTGCGCTTCGCCTATCGCACGTTGGCCGGCTATCGCGGACTGCGCCAGCAGGAGCAGGAAGGTGCTTCGGTAACGGTGACGCTGGCCGATGCCGCTTCAGCCACCCAGTCGCTGGCGCAGCTTCTGGCCGTGGCGCGACAGGCGGTGCCGGACACCGGCGCCGGCCAGACCATCGTCGCGACGATCATCCACACCGGCGCGTCATCTTCGGTGATCGCGTTGAACGTGGCGGCGCTGGCTGCCGACCAGGCCAGCCTGCCGCTGTTGTGGCGTGATCTGAGCTTGGCCTACGAAGGCGCGCTTGACCAGGAAGAGGTCTTCCAGTATTCGCAGTATGTCGAGTGGCGCCTGGATCTGGACGATGATCCCGAAGCGGCCCAGGGCGGCGCATATTGGGACGATTATCTGAAACGTCATGCCGGCGCGGTGGCGCCGCAAATGTGCTATCGCATCGAGCCGCCCGTCGCCGGCCTGGATGGCGACAGCGTCGCGCGCGCCGAAATCGATGCCGACGTTCTCGCGCGGATCGAGCGGACGGCTTCGGCGCGCGGCGCCGACCTGGAGACGGCGCTGCAATTGGCCTGGTGGTTGCTGCTGGCGCGTTTGCAGGGCAGCGGCCATGTGTTGGGAGGCTGGCTGCACGACTGCCGCCGGGACTATGAAGTGATGCGCGGCGCGGTTGGCGTGTTCGACAAGGTGATGCCGGTCGCGATCGAATTGAGTCCGGCATCGGGCTTCGGCGACTTGCTAGCCTCTTTTGCGGAGGCGCTGGAAGCCCATCGCGGCGCACAGGAGTACTGCGCCGCGTCCTCTCCGGCTATCGGTTTCGTCTTCATGGAACAGCAGGAAGGCGCCACCACTTGGCGCGCCGATCCACTGCCTGGACCCGTTGTGCCGTTTGAACTGGCGCTGCGGGTCGTCCGCGGCGGCCAAACGTCGGCCGCGCTGCATGCCGCCGCCGCGCGCTATGCACAACAGGACCTGGCTTGCCTGCTGCAACAATACGTCGCGCTGCTCGATGGTTTGTCGCATCAACCCGATACGACGTTGGCCGAGCTGTCCCTGCCCGCCGGGGTGGTGGGCAAGGGCGCGGGTGGCGTCGATCTGGGTGCGGTTTCGGTGGGCGAGCGCATCGCGCAGCTGGCCGCCAGCTGCCCCGATGCGCCGGCGGTCGTCGACAACGGCGTAACGCTGTCCTATCTCGAATTGGACCGGCAGGCCGGCCGCATGGCGCGGTGGATGGCCGAACAGGGTGTCGGCCATGGCGATCTGGTGGCGTTGAACCTTGAGCGTTCGGGCGACTTCGTGGTGGTGTTGCTGGCCGCCTGGCGTCTCGGTGCCGGCTACCTGCCGCTCGATCCCCACTGGCCCGCCGGCCGTCGCGATGCCATCCTGGCCGACGCCCGGCCCACGCTGCTGCTGCACGCCAACGAGGCTGCAATGCAGGCCGCCGGTACCGATTGGCCGGCGCAATTCGGATTGGACAGTCTGCGCTGCACTTTGGCGACTCTCGCCGGCGTCGCGCCGCTGCCGCTCGGCGTCGATGACGTGGCCTACGTGCTGTACACCTCCGGTTCGACCGGCATGCCCAAGGGCGTCATCGTCGAACATGGCCAACTGCTTAACTACGTCGCCGGCGCGTCGCGCGCGATGGAGTTGGCGGCAAGCCGCCGCTGGGCGTTGACCGGCACCGTCGCGGCAGATCTTGGCAACACCGCATTGTTCGGCGCCTTGTACAACGGCGCCTGCCTGGTGGTGGCTGGTGGCGCCGACATGCAGGACGCGCCGTCGTTCGCACGCTTCCTGCGCACGCACGCCATCGACGCGGTCAAGATGGTGCCGTCGCATCTGGAAGCGCTGCTCGATGGCGACGACGCCGTGCTGCCGCGATTGGTGGTGCTCGGCGGCGAGGCCACTCCGGCGGCGCTGATCGCCCGCATGCTGCGCCTGGAGCCGGCCTGCCGCATCTACAACCATTATGGTCCGACCGAAACCACCGTGGGCGTCATGATCCACGCCGTCGATGGCGCCGCGCTTTCCGCCGCTGTTCTTCCGCTTAGCACTGTGCTGCCCAACTGCCGCATCGAGCTGCTGGACGCGCAACTGCGGCCCGTGCCTGCCGGCGCGTTGGGGGAGATCTACATCGGCGGCGCGCAACTGGCGCGCGGCTACCTTAACGGCGCTGGCGGATCGGCTTTCGTCGACGACGCGCGGCAGCCGGGCCAGCGCCTGTACCGCAGCGGCGATCTGGCCTGGCTACTGCCGAATGGCGCCGTGCTGCTCGCCGGTCGCGCCGATCACCAGGTAAAGATCCGGGGCTACCGCGTTGAGCCGGCCGAAATCGAGGCCGCGCTGCTGGCCTTGCCGAATGTGCGGCAGGGCGTCGTATTGGCCGTGCCCGACGAATCGGGGCAGACCGGCCTGCTGGCCGTGGCCGTGCTCGATGACGGCGCGCAGGATGCCGAGGCGATGATCAAGGCCCATTTGGCGGCGCGCCTGCCTGCGCACATGCTGCCGGCACGGTATGTGTTCGTGCCGGCGCTGCCACGTCTGGCCAACGGCAAGATCGACCGCGCCGCGTTGGCCGCGTCGGCGCCGCTGCAGCGCCGCGCACAATTAGTGGCACCGCGCGATGCTCTGGAATACGTGCTGGCCGATTGTATGGCCGGCCTGCTGGGACGCCAGGAAATTGGCGTCGACGAGGACTTTTTCGACGCCGGCGGCCATTCGCTGCTGGTGATCAAACTGACCGCGCGCATCCGCAAGCTGCTGAAGGTGGAAATCGCCCCCGGCCTGGTGTTCGACCATGCGACGGTGGAGGCGCTGGCGCGGCTGCTGCGCGCCACCAGCGCGGACGCCGCCCAACTCGACAAGCTGGCCGAGGCGCAGCGCCGGCTGGCGTTGCTGACGCCGGAGCAGCGCGCGGCCTTGCTGGAGCGCTCACGCCAGGGCAAAGCGGCGTAATTGATGAACAAGAGATCGGATGAAGCGATGAGCGAGATGGACGAGGAACTGCTGGCGCTACTGCTGGACGAAGAGGGTGGCCATGTGAAGTCGGAGGCGGGACCGGATGCCAGCGGCGGCGACATTCCCCGCCGCAGCCTTGCCGGCGTGCCGGCGCCGCTGTCGTACGGCCAGCGCCAGTTATGGCTGATGCACCAGCTGGAACCGGGGCTGACGGCCTATAACCTGGTGCGCGCGTTCCGGCTTGCGGGCGCGCTCGATGTCCGGGCGCTGGAGCGCGCCTTGCAGGCACTGGTCGCGCGGCACGATGTGCTGCGCACCCGCTTCGACGTGGTCGACGACGAGCCGGTGCAAATAGTGCAGGATCAAGCGCCGCTCGCGCTGCGGGTGGAAGCCTTGGATAACGGCGGCGACACCTCCGTCTTGCTGGAACTGCGCCTGCGGGCGGCCGCCGGCACGGTGTTCGACCTCACGGTCGCGCCGCTGCTGTTCGCGCGCGTGTTCCGTACCGCGCCTGACCAGCACGTGCTGGTCATCGGCATGCACCACCTGGTCAGCGACGGCTGGTCCAACGCTGTGCTGATGCGCGATCTCGCCGCCGGCTACCGTCAGGCCCTGGGCGGCGCGGCCGTTACGCTGCCGGCCGTGCCGTTGGCCTAC
>DATMSN010000214.1:0-3613 GCA_035565375.1 Duganella sp.
GCCGACCGCGCACCACGCGAAGTACCTGCCATGCCGCGCCGCGCGATCGGCCCGCCGCGCGATCAGGACCACCGCCACCGCGCCGACCGCGTTGGGGATCACCGAGTACAGGCTCACCAGCACCACGTCGCGCACGCCGAAGTCGCGTATCATCAACGGCATCCAGAAGTTGAGCGTCAGCGACGCGCAGGTCAGCGCGAAGTAGACGAAGGCGAACAGGTAGACGCGCGGGTTGGCCAGGCAGCCGGCGATGTCGTGGCCGGCCCGGTCCGGCGCACGCGCATCGGCGCCCAGGTTGGCGGCCAGCCTGGCCTTTTCGGTCTTGCTCAACCACCCGGCCTGGTCCGGATAGTCATCGAGGTAGTAGTAGGCGATCACCGCCAGCAGCAGCGCCGGCGAGCCTTCGATGACAAACATCCACTGCCATCCTTTCATGCCGAGCACGCCGGCCATGTCGCGCATGATCCAGCCCGACACCAGCCCGCCCAGCACGCCCGCGACCGCCACGCCGGCGAAAAACACCGCCAGCACGGAGGCCCGGCGCAACGGCGGATACCAATAGGTCAGGTACAGCACGATGCCCGGGAAGAAGCCGGCCTCGAACACGCCGAGGCACAAACGCAACGCGTAGAACTGCGTCGGCGTGCTCACCGCCATCATCCCCACCGACGCCGCGCCCCACAGCAGCATGATCCGCACAAACGTCTTGCGCGCGCCGTATTTCGCCAGTAGCAGGTTGCTCGGCACCTCGAACAGCACATAGCCGATGTAGAACACCGCCGCGCCCAGGCCGTACATGGCGTCGCTGAAGCCGAGATCCTGCCGCATCTGCAGTTGCGCGAAGCCGATGTTGATTCGGTCGAGGAAGGATACTACATAGCAGATGAACAGGAATGGAACGATGCGCCACGACACCTTGCGGTAAAGCGCGTCGTCGGAGGTGGCGGCGGCCGAAAGCCGCGCCGCCGAGGTGTCGCCAATGGTGTTGTACATGGTTGTCCCGTGGTTGGTTCGTGGATCGCCGCCGAAACGTCATTGCGCGCACAGATCGGCCGGGGCCGTCCCAGCGATCGCGCCCAGCGGCACCGGCTCGAACAGCGGCTGCTTCATGAAACACTTCACCCAGACCGCCGCCGTGACGCCGAACACCGTCAGGACGCTGCCGCTATAGACCACTATCGCCCTGGTCATCGCCGGATCGGGCGAGCTGTTGCAAATGACGTAGATCATCCCGGCGATGGCCGCCAGTTGCGGCAGCGGATACAGCGGCGTACGGAAGGGCCTGGCGACCAGCGGACTGCGGGCGCGCAGCACCAGCAGCACCACGTGCGCCAGCAGGTACACCAGCATCCAGCAAATCGTCGCGGCGATGGTCAGCGGCACGATATTGCCGGCATCGCCACGCGCCCAGGCGATGCCGATCAGCGGGCACGCGCCGATGAACAGCACGGCCGGCACCGGCACCGCCTTTTTCGCGGAAATGCGCTTAAACACCGGAAACACCTGGCCGTTGAGCGCCATGCCGTGCAACATGCGCGGCACCGCGCCGATAACGGTGTTGAGCACGCTGGCGCTGGCCACCAGCGCGATGACCGCGAACACGATGCGTCCGGCATGGCCGAAAACGGCGGACACGACATCGAGGTGCGGTGTCAGCGAGACGGCCAGCGCCTGCCTCGGGATGACATGCGCCGCGCCGGCGACAAACAGCAGGTTGACTGCGGAAACGACGACCAGGCCGATGATCATTGCGCGCGGCAGATCGATGGTCGGGCGCCTCGCCTCCTCCACCATTGGCGTGACGAACTCGCAGCCGATGAGGGACCAGAAGCACAGCACGATGAGCGGCGCGATGGAAATGTTATGCGTAAACCCCTGCCAGATCCGGGTGGCGGGCACGGGTCCGGTGTGAAAACCGCCCAGGATATACAGGCCGATGACCAGGAAGAAGGCGATGAAGATGAACGTGACGACCAGCTGGGTGGTGGCGAAAACGTCGGTGCCGGCGAGGTTGAGCAGGACCAGGATGACCACCAGGCCGATCCCCCAGGCCATCTGCGGCAGCAAGCCGGGAAACAGCTGGCCGATCACGCTGTCAAACAACATCAGCTCGGCGGACAGCCCGAAAATGACGGGCACCACGTAGCCGGCGAAGGTGGCCAGGATGGAGGGGAAGTGTCCCAGCGTCACCTCCGTGTAGGTGCCCATGCTGCCGGCGCGCGGCAGCGACAAGGCCAGCTCCGAGAACGTCAGCGCGTTGCATACCGAGAGCGCCAGCGCGACGCCATAGGCGATGAAAAAGCCGGTGCCGCCGATGCCGATCGCCTGCAATATCGATACCGTGCCGTTCTGGCTGACGATCACGCCGATGGCGATCGAAAATAGTGCGAAAAACCCCAGCGTTTTTGGCGCCGGCGCCCGGGGCGTCGCCCGATGCTGCCCTGTGTTCATGATGATTCCCGCTTGTTTTGGTTGAATGGCTTGGGATGCTTACCGCGTCTCCCCGGAAAGCCGGCCCGCCGGTTCATCCACGGGCCATCGAAGGATCATACCCATGCCGCGCCATTTCACGGTATCGAAAACTGGCAAGTCGGCCTACACCGATTGGCCGATGTGCGCGGCGGCGCGAAACCAGCACAGTAGAGGCTCCATAAAACAGAGAGACGATCATGACCGCTACCACCGAATGGATTTCCGTCGGCGCCCTTGGCGATGCCTTTGCCCCCGACAACCACTGCCTGCCGCCCGTGAAGGACATGGAACGCCGCACGCTGCGGCTGCACTATGAGGACGGCGGCGACACCAGCCTGTCCTTCGACGGCGGGGCGCTCGAGTGGCGTTGCGGCGTCGAAGCCGCGCTGACCGCCGCGTGCGCCGCCACGCGGCTGCGGGCCGGCATCCTCTTCATCGACTTCCAGGATCCGCGCAATCCGGCACGCAGCGTCAGCCTGGTACTGAACGCGAACGCCGGCACCTTCATCGAGATCGCCGCCACCTTGCCGACACGCGAAGAGGCGATGATCCCGATGATGGAGCGCGCCAGGCGCGGGCTGGAACTGACCGCGGTCCGGTCGGTCGTCCGTCGCGGCACCATCGATCGCGCCTTCTCCGCCGACGCGCCGCTGCCGCAACCCACGGACGAGCTGCTGGGTAAGCGTGTCGAATATATCTATAGCCAGCACGAACGCTACGAGCATGTCTATCTGAATTCGCGCTTCTACACGTGGCGCTGCATCGAAGGTTCCGAGCAAGGACTGGCCGACACCGACGCTTGCCATTACTACAAGATTGACGAACAACTGTATCTGTTCGTCTGGCTCGAAAAGATCGTGCCCACCGCCGGCATCATCATGGTCGACCTGCGCGCGCTCAAGACCACCGGCAAAATCATGGGCTACGAGGGCATGGACTTCGCCGGCGTGCGCAATTTTGGCGTCGGCGCCATCGCCAAGGTGCTGTCGACCATTCCGGCGCACTGACATGGCGCCGCGACAGCTACGTTTCGACGGACAGGTGGTGCTGGTCACCGGCGGCGGCACCGGCATCGGCGAGGCCTGCGTCCGTCTTCTGGCGGCCGAGGGCGCGAAGGTGGCCATCGTCGGCCGGCGCCGCG
>DATMSN010000215.1:0-4636 GCA_035565375.1 Duganella sp.
CGCATCGATGCTAGAATCGCTGATTCACTGCCCATTGTTTACGGCGGTAGCGTGAAGCCCGACAATGCCGGGGAACTGTTCGCGCAGCCGGATGTCGATGGTGGGCTGGTCGGCGGCGCCTCCCTGGTGGCCGCGGACTTCCTGGCCATCGCACGGGCGGCGGCCGCGAACTAATCCTAGAAGTATTGTCCGAGGGCGGTTTCCAATGCTGATGTTGATCCTCAATGTCGTCTAC
This sequence comes from Duganella sp., assembly GCA_035565375.1. Lineage (GTDB taxonomy): Bacteria > Pseudomonadota > Gammaproteobacteria > Burkholderiales > Burkholderiaceae_D > Rugamonas. The sequence goes on from DATMSN010000215.1 coordinate 236, forward strand.
GTGCTGGTCGCTGTGGCCATGATCGCGCTGATCCTGATGCAGCGTGGTTCGGGTGCGGCGGCGGGTTCGGGCTTTGGTGCCGGTGCCTCGGGTACGGTGTTCGGTGCGCGTGGCGCCTCGAACTTCCTGTCCAAATCGACCAAGTGGCTGGCTGTCGTGTTCTTCGGCATCAGCCTCTTCATGGCCTGGTATGCCGGTCATGGCAGCCGCCCGGCGGCCGACCAGGATCTGGGCTTGATGTCCGCTCCGGCGGCCGTCGCTCCGGCGGCTCCGGCGGGCGAGCTGCCGGCCGTCCCGAAGGTCGATGCGGTTCCGGCCGCCCCGGTTCCGGCCGCAAATGTGCCGGCTCAGGCGGAATCTTCGGTTTCTGGTGAAGAAAAGCCTTCGGAAGGCTCCCAGAAAGACTGAAGCCGGTTACAATACGCGGCGCATCGGGAAGATAGTCTGATGTGATCGTTTGCCCAGGTGGCGGAATTGGTAGACGCACTACCTTGAGGTGGTAGCGACGCAAGTCGTAGGGGTTCGAGTCCCCTCTTGGGCACCATTTGTAAGTAAAGCGGGTTCGTCTGGCGCGCAAGGCGCCAGGCAGATTCCCGTCCACTCCCCCATGCCAAAGCGCCTGCAGGCGCGGCGGCAGAGGCAAGAGAGAATCGCTGTGCTGGCCGAATATTTGCCGTCTCTGCTGTTTCTGATCGTTGCCACCGGTATCGGCGTTACGCTGATGCTGGTTGGTCGATTCCTCGGTCCCCGCCGCCCCGATCTGGAAAAGCTGTCGCCGTACGAGTGCGGCTTCGAGGCCTTCGAAGACGCGCGCATGAAGTTCGACGTGCGCTACTACCTGATCGCGATCCAGTTCATCGTCTTCGACCTGGAAATCATCTTCATCGTGCCGTGGACCCAGGTCTTCATGGAGCTGGGTGCCCGTTCGCTCATCACCATGGGCCTGTTCGTCGGCATGCTGTTCCTCGGTTTCATTTACGTCTGGAAGAAGGGAGCGCTGGAATGGGAGTGATTCAGACTCTCGATGGCCTCATGAACAACCCGTCGCCGGAAGGCCGGGTTGATGACATCCTGCGGCCGGAAGGCGACAACCCGCTGCTGGAAAAGGGCTTCGTCACCACCAGCGTCGACGCACTGCTGAACTGGGCGCGCACCGGCTCGATGTGGCCGATGACCTTCGGCCTGGCCTGCTGTGCGGTCGAGATGATGCACGCCGGCGCCGCGCGCCTGGATCTTGACCGCTACGGCGTGGTGTTCCGCCCGTCGCCGCGTCAATCCGACGTGATGATCGTGGCCGGTACCCTGGTCAACAAGATGGCCCCGGCGCTGCGCAAGGTCTACGACCAGATGCCGGACCCGAAGTGGGTCATCTCGATGGGTAGCTGCGCCAACGGCGGTGGCTATTACCACTACTCCTATTCTGTCGTGCGCGGCTGTGATCGCGTGGTGCCGGTGGACGTCTATGTCCCGGGCTGCCCGCCGACCGCCGAGGCGCTGGTGTACGGGATCCTGCAGCTGCAGAAGAAGATCTGGCGTACACAGACCATCGCCCGCTGACCCCTTCACCTGACTAGAGCGCGCCAAGCCCCCATGGCAGAGCAAGCATCCTTCATCGACCGACTCTCCGCACGTTTCGCTGGTGCGAAGGTCATCGTGGTCGAACCCCGCGGCGAAGTGACGCTGGAAGTGCCTGCCGCCGAGTGGCACGCCACCGCCCTGGCGCTGCGTGACGAGTTTGGTTTCGAGCAGGCCGTGGATCTGTGCGGCGTCGACTACCTCGGTTATGGCTCCGACGAATGGGACACCGCCGACGTGTCCTCGCAGGGCTTCAGCCGAGGCGTCGAAGGCAAGGCCCAGGGCCGCTTCGCGTGGGGCGAGTTCCCCACCGAGGAAAACGGTGCCGACGGGGCCCGCCCGCAGCACATGCCGACCCAGCGCTTCGCCGTGGTCGCGCAGCTGCGTTCTTACCAGCACAACCTGATGATGCACCTGCGCTGCTTCGCCCCTGACGAAGCGCTGCCGGTGGTGTCCTCGCTGACCGGCATCTGGCCGGGCCTGAACTGGTTCGAGCGCGAAGCGTTCGACCTGTACGGCGTGATCTTCGAGGGCCACCCGGACCTGCGCCGGATCCTGACCGACTACGGTTTCGTCGGCCATCCGTTCCGCAAGGACTTCCCGCTGATCGGCAATGTCGAAGTCCGCTACGACGAAGAGAAGAAGCGCGTGATCTACGAACCGGTCACCTCGGTGGAGCCGCGTGTCGGCGTGCCGCGCGTGATCCGCGACGACGCCCGTCTGCAGACCGCAGAAGGTGAGCGCGCGCAGGAGGCAGTGAAGTGAGCCACGTACACCAGGCCGGCGAAGCATTCGCCAGCAACGCCGCCGAAAGCCGGCAGGAAATCCGCAACTACACCATGAACTTCGGTCCGCAGCATCCGGCCGCTCACGGTGTGCTGCGCCTGATCCTGGAAATGGACGGTGAAACCATCATGCGCGCCGACCCGCACGTGGGTCTGCTGCACCGTGGTACCGAAAAGCTGGCCGAGTCCAAGCCGTTCAACCAGTCGATCGGTTACATGGATCGACTGGATTACGTGTCGATGATGTGCAACGAGCACGCCTACGTGCGCGCGATCGAGACCCTGATGGGCATCGAGGCGCCGGAGCGTGCGCAGTACATCCGCACCATGTACGACGAGATCACCCGCATCCTCAACCACCTGATGTGGCTGGGCTCCAACGCGCTCGACCTGGGTGCGATGGCGGTGATGCTGTACGCCTTCCGCGAGCGCGAAGAGCTGATGGACTGCTATGAAGCAGTCTCCGGCGCACGCATGCACGCGGCGTACTACCGTCCGGGCGGTGTCTACCGCGACCTGCCGGACCACATGCCGAAGTACAAGGAATCGCGCTGGCACAAGGGCAAGGCGCTGAAGCAGCTCAATGCTTCGCGCGAGGGCTCGCTGCTGGACTTCCTGGAGAACTTCACCGTCGAGTTCCCCAAGCGCATCGACGAATACGAAACCCTGCTGACCGACAACCGTATCTGGAAGCAGCGTACCGTCGGCATCGGCGTGGTCACTCCCGAACTGGCCCACCAGTGGGGCATGACCGGCGTGATGCTGCGCGGCTCGGGCATTGCCTGGGACCTGCGCAAGAAGCGTCCGTACGCCAAGTACGATGCCGTCGATTTCGACATCCCGCTGGGCAAGGAAGGCGACTGCTACGACCGCTATCTGGTCCGCGTTGCCGAAATGCGCGAATCCAACCGCATCATCAAGCAGTGCGTGGCGTGGCTGAAGGCCAACCCGGGCCCGGTGATGGTGAAGAACTTCAAGGTCGCTCCGCCCAGGCGCGAGGACATGAAGGACGACATGGAAGCGTTGATCCACCACTTCAAGCTGTTCAGCGAAGGCTACTGCGTGCCGGCCGGCGAGACCTACTCGGCGGTGGAAGCCCCGAAGGGCGAATTCGGCTGCTACCTGGTCTCCGATGGCGCCAACAAGCCGTTCCGCGTGCACCTGCGTGCGCCGGGCTTCGCCCACCTGTCCTCGATCGATTCGGTCGTGCGCGGCCACATGCTGGCCGACGTGGTGGCGATGATCGGTACCTACGACCTGGTGTTCGGCGAGGTTGACCGGTAATGCCGTCCGCCACGCCAACGCCCGCTGCAGGCAGCCGGCGCAAGCCGGCGCCGCAGTTTCTGGAATTTCACGTTATGCATTTCGCTGAGGTCGGCCGATGAAGGCGACAGGTAATTTCGAGGCGGCGCGCGACGTCGACCCGATGGTGGTGCTGAGCGACAAGACCCGCGCTCACATCGATCACTGGCTGTCCAAGTTCCCGCCGGACCGCAAGCGCTCTGCCGTGCTGCAGGGCCTGCATGCGGCCCAGGAGCAGAACCAGGGCTGGCTGACCGACGAACTGATCGCCGGCGTGGCCAAGTACCTGGACCTGCCGCCGGTGTGGGCCTACGAGGTCGCCAGCTTCTACTCGATGTTCGAGACCGAGAAGGTGGGCCGCAACAACGTGGCCATCTGCACCAACATCAGCTGCTGGCTCAATGGCGCCGAAGACATCGTGCGCCACTGCGAGAAGAAGCTGGGCATCAAGCACGGTGAATCGACCCCTGACGGCCGCGTCTACCTCAAGCGCGAGGAAGAGTGCCTGGCCGGCTGCGGTGGCGCGCCGATGATGGTCATCAACGGTCACTACCATGAGCGTCTGACCCTGGAAAAGGTCGACGAGCTGCTGGACGGGCTGGAGTAAGGGCATGGCACATCACCACGAATCCAAGGGTCCGGTCGGCCCCGCGCCGCTGCCGCACCAGGTGGTCTACACCACCCTGCATTACGACACCCCGTGGTCGTACGAAAGCTACCTGAAGACCGGTGGCTACGC
>DATMSN010000216.1:0-2705 GCA_035565375.1 Duganella sp.
GGTGGCCGGTGCCGTCATCCTGGGCGCCGGCGGTTTCGTGGCGAGCCAGCACCTGGCTATCGGCGACCTCGATCCGGGCGCGCCGGAGCTGCGCGCCGGCAGCCGTTACAACCTCGATGCCGCCTTCATGAACCGTAGTTACGGCGCCGCCGGCGATGTGCTGGCGGTCATGGTCAGCACGCCGGAGGGCGGTTGCTCGCGCTACGATACGCTCAACAAGGTCGACGCGCTCGAATGGCGCCTGCGCCAGCTGCCCGGCGTGGACAACACCAACACGCTGGCATTGCTGAACCGCCGCGTGCTGGTGGGACTGAACGAGGGCAATCCGAAGTGGTACGAGTTGCTGTCGAACCAGGACATGCTCAACACCGTCACCGCCGGCGCGCCCCGCGGCCTGTACAACGACGCCTGCAGCCTGCTGACGGTGTATGCCTATCTGCGCGATCACAAGGCCGCAACGTTGGCTACCGTGGTCGCCAGCGTCGAGGACTTCGCCCGCGCCAACGACACCGCCGACACCAAGTTCCTGCTGGCCGCCGGCTCGGCCGGCATCGAGGCCGCCACCAATATCGTGGTGCATGACGCCTGGCGCAAGATGCTGGCGTTGGTCTACTGCGCCGTCGCGGTGCTGTGCTTCGTCACCTTCCGCTCCTGGCGCGCGGTGCTGGTGGCGGTGCTGCCGTTGATGCTCACCTCCGTGCTGGCCGAGGCCTTGATGGTCGCCCTGGGCATGGGCGTCAAGGTCGCCACCTTGCCGGTGATCGCGCTCGGCGTCGGCATCGGCGTCGATTACGCGCTGTATATCCTCAGCGTGACGCTGGCGCGCATGCGGGCCGGCGCCACGTTGTCGCAGGCCTACCACCAGGCGCTGCTCTTCACCGGCAAGGTCGTCATGTTGACCGGCATAACGCTGGCCGCCGGCGTGATCACCTGGGTCGCCAGCCCGATCAAGTTCCAGGCCGATATGGGGCTGCTGCTGGCCTTCATGTTCCTCTGGAATATGCTCGGCGCGCTGATCCTGCTGCCGGCGCTGGCGCACTTCCTGTTGCGGCCATCCCGGCCCGCGTCCGCGCCGGCCGCGAGGTCTTCCCCCCGTCCGGCCATGGCCGCGGCGGATATTTCATCCACCTGACATAAAGTTGATCATATGTTCCGCTACTTCCCCACCAACTACGTCTGGAACCTGTCCGTCGATCTGTCGATCGAAATGGGCGCCAAGATCGGCGAGATCGAAGAGATGTGCGCGCCGTTGCAAGAAGCGGCCAGCCAGCCCGACGCCGCCGGCACCGCCGCCTTCCGCGAAACCTGGTCGCGCATGGCCGACAAACTGTGCGGCCTGGCCGAGGATGACGAAGCGCGCGGCCGCAAGCTGTCGGCCGGCGACAAGTATCTGCGCGCGGCCAATTATCTGCTGACGTGCGAGCGCCTGCAGGCGCACGGCGCGGCGGGACGCGTCGAGTTGTATCAGCGCTTCCTGAATGTGTTCGAGCGCGGCATGCGGCTGTCCGGCGCGCGTTGCGAAATGGTGCGCATCCCGTACGGCGACGGCTTCCTCAGCGGCCTGTATGTGCCGGCCGAGGGCGTCGAAGGCCCGGCGCCGTTGCTGGTGCAGGTCAACGGCCTCGATTCGACCAAGGAGATGAAGTACCTGGTCGGTTTGCCGGCATGGCTGGCCAAGCGCGGCGTCGCTTCGCTGCTGGTGGACCAGCCGGGCACCGGCGACGCGCTGCGCCTGCGCGGGCTGACCGCCCGCTACGATAGCGAGCACTGGGCCAGCCCGGTGGTCGACTGGCTGGAACAGCGCGCCGACGTCGATCCCAAGCGCATCGGCATGGAGGGCGTGTCGCTGGGCGGCTATTACTGCCCGCGCGCGGTCGCCTTCGAGCCGCGCTTCGCCTGCGGCGTGGTGTGGGGGGCAAACCACGACTGGCGCGATGTGCAGAAGCGCCGCATGGCGCGCGAAGGCAACCTGCCGGTGCCGCATTACTGGGCTCACGTGCGTTGGGTCTGGGGCGCCAAGGACAACGACGACTTCATGCGCATAGCGGAGGACGTGCATCTGGACGGCATCCTCGATCGCATCAAGGTGCCGTTCCTGGTCACGCACGGCGAGAAGGACAGCCAGATCCCGCTGCACTGGGCCGAGCGCACCTACGAACAGCTGGTCAACAGCCCGCGCCGCGAACTGAAGATTTTCACCGACCGCGAGGGCGGCGTGCAGCACTCCAGCTTTGACAATTCCGCCAACGCCGGCGCCTACATCGCCGACTGGGTCGCCGAAACACTGGGCGGACGCACCGCCCCAACCAACTAACAAGGAAACCACGATGAAGATTATCGGACCCGATGCGCTGCTGTTTGGCGTCGACGACCTGGCCGCCTGCGCCCAATACCTGACCGACTACGGCCTGGAGCCGGTCGGCGGCAACCGCTTCGAAGCGCTGGACGGCACGGCCATCGTGCTGGCCCACAAGGACGATGCCGGCCTGCCGGCGCCGCTGCCCACCGCCACGATGCTGCGCAAGACTATCTACGGCGTCGCCGACCAGGCCACGCTCGACCAAATCGCCGACGAGGTGGGCCGCGACCGGGAAGTGCGCAAGCTGGCCGACGGCTCGCTGGAGACCGAGGACGACGCCGGTTTCACGCTGGGCTTCCAGATCACCGTGCGCCGTCCGCTGGTGCTGGCCGCCGAAAGCGTCAAC
>DATMSN010000217.1:0-2276 GCA_035565375.1 Duganella sp.
AGGCTGCTCCAGACCAGCCGGCCTGGCGCCGGGGTCCACGCCAGGCGCAGGCTGGGCAGGTATTCGGCGCCGGTGTAGTTATTATGTTCGACCTTGGCGCCAGCGGTCAGCTTGAGGTCCGGCGTGACGGCGTATTCGTCCTGCGCGAACAGGTTGGCCCAATGCATATCCAGGTCGCCCGGCAGGAAACCCAGCCCGGGCGAGTTCGCCACCCTGTCCCAGCTCTGGCGATAGCCGCCGCCCCAGGTCAACACGTTGCGTTCGCCCAGGCGCAGGTCGTGCTGGGCGTCCAGGTCCAGCGTCGACAAGCGCTCGACGAAGGCGCCGGGCTGGTTGCGCTCGGTGTGGTCCAGGATCACTTGCAAGCGCAGATTGGCGTCGGGCGACAGCTTGCGGGTCAGACTCCCCATCACGTTGGCGCCCGAGATATGCACCGGCAAGGCGGCAAACTGGCCCAGCTCGCCCTGATAGCCGTCGCCGGACACGGTTAGCGCGCCATCGCGCAAGCCCCAGTCGGCGCGGAAACCGGCCTGGGTGCGCTGCATGCCGAAGTTGGTGTTGACGCCGGTGGCGGTGAAGGTATCGTTGAACTTCTGGTATTTTCCATAGACGCGATAGGTGCCGCCGTCGGGCAGCGCGCCGCCGTAGCGCAGCGAACCGTTTTTGTCCCGATCGCCGCCGATGGCGCTGAGCTGGCCGCCCCGGGTGTCGGCCGACGAGCGCGTGATGACATTGATGACGCCGTTGACGGCGTTGGCGCCCCAGATCGTCGCGCCCGGTCCGCTGATCACTTCGATGCGCTCGACGTCCTCCATCACCACATCCTGGGCGTCCCAGAACACGCCGGAAAACAGCGGCGTATAGACGCTGCGGCCGTCGATCAGCACCAGCAGCTTGTTTTCGAACGGGCTGTTGAAGCCGCGCGCGGTGACCGCCCAGTTGCGCGCGTCGACCTGCGCCACCTGCAGATTGGGCGCCAGCCGCAGCGCCTCGGGCAGCGACTGCGCGCCGCCGCGGCGGATATCGCCGGCGCTGATGACGAAGACGGAGGCGGCCGTGCTGTCCAGCCGTTCCTCCTGGCGCGACACCGACGTCACGATGACATCGCTAAGCTGTTCCAGCGACATGTCGGCGATGACGCTGCCGTCCGCGACCATGGCCCGCGCCGAAGCCGCGCCCAGCGTGGTTGCAACGAGTATTACCTTCGAAAAGCTGGCTCTTCCGGCCATCGCGCCCCCTGCGGTTGTCGCCCCTGCCGCCGCCGACCGCCAAGCCGGCGCCCTGTCCTGGACGAGCGCCACGGCATCCCGTTACGGCTTCTCGCACACGGAAATTATAGCCACATCCGCCTTGCTTTCCTTTTGGAATTTATATTTTTATGCAAGATTCAGCGGGGATGGGGACGGAATGCAACACGCCGCGCCCCCGGGCCGGCCGGCCGGGGGCCGTGGCGCATCGACACTATTGGAACGCGACTTCGGTAAAACTGCGCAGTTTGCGGCTGTGCAGCCGGTCCACGCCCAGGTCGCGCAGCATTTCCACCGCCCGGATGCCGATCCGCAGATGCTGGTCGACGCGGTCGCGATAGAACTTGTTGGCCATGCCCGGCAGCTTGATTTCCCCGTGCATCGGCTTATCGCTGACGCATAACAACGTGCCGTACGGTACGCGGAAACGGAAACCGTTGGCGGCGATGGTCGCGCTTTCCATGTCCAGCGCGATCGCCCTGCTCTGGCTGAAGCGGCGCTCGGGGGTGCGCTGCGGCAGCAATTCCCAGTTGCGGTTGTCGGTGCTGGCCACGGTGCCGGTGCGCATGATGCGCTTGAGGTCGGGCCCGTCCATCTGCGTGACGTCGGCCACGGCCTGCTGCAGGGCCAGCTGGATCTCGGCCAGCGCGGGAATGGGCACCCACAGCGGCAGCTCCTCGTCCAGCACATGGTCCTCGCGCACATAGGCGTGGGCCAGCACGTAGTCGCCCAGCTGCTGGCTGTTGCGCAGGCCCGCGCAGTGGCCCAGCATCATCCAGGCGTGGGGGCGCAGCACGGCGATGTGGTCGGTGATGGTCTTGGCGTTGGCCGGGCCCACGCCGATGTTGACCATGGTGATGCCGCTCGCGTCCTTGCGCACCAGGTGGTAGGCGGGCATCTGCGGCAGGCGGGGCGGGGCGGCGCCCAGGTCATCCCCCGCTTCGGCGCTCAATCCCACGCGGCGCGTGACCACGTTGCCGGGTTCGATGAAGGCGATGTATTCACTGTCGGGTTTGGCCATCTCGGCAT
>DATMSN010000218.1:0-1936 GCA_035565375.1 Duganella sp.
CCGGCGGCACCGCCAGCGCCACCTTGGGCGTGGCCGCCGGCGTGCAGGCCGGCAGCTATCCGGTGGTCGTCACCTTCGGCAACGACCAGGCGCAGCAAGCCGTCTGCACCATCAACGTCACGGTCGCCGCGCCGGCCACGCTGACCCACACGATTCCGCAAATCCAGGGCAGCGGCGACACCAGCCCGTACGCCGGCACCGTCCAGACCACCGAGGGCGTCGTCACGGCCAAGGTCGGCTCGGGCTTCTTCATCCAGGACGAGCAGGGCGACGGCGATCCGCTGACGTCGGACGGCATGTTCGTGTTCACCAGCGCCGCCAACACCGGCACCGTGCAGGTCGGCGACCGCGTGCGCATCAGCGGCACCGTCAGCGACTACGCGCCGGTGGCCGGCGGCCGCGCCTACACCGAGCTGACCACCGTCACCGCCATCGTCAAGCTGGCCGGCGGCATCGCCGTCACGCCGACCAACATCGCGCTGCCGCACCCGAACCTGGGCCAGGTCGAGGGCATGCTGGTGCGCTTCACCCAGCCGCTGACGGTGGCCCAGCTGCAATACCTGGGCGACCGCGGCGAGGTCACCCTGTCGTCCGGCCGGCTCGAGGCGCCGACCAATAAATACGCCGCCGGCTCGCCCGAGGCGGTCGCGCTGGCCGCCGCCAACGCCCGCAACCAGATCGTCCTCGACGACGGCGTCTTCCCCACGCCGAGCGTGATCCCCTACCTGGGCGCGGACGGCTCGCTGCGCGGCGGCGACACGGTCGACAACCTGACCGGCGTGGTCGACTTCGGCGCCAAGGGCGGCGGCGGGGCGGCCTTCAAGCTGCAGCCGACGGTGGCGCCGGTGTTCTCGCAGGACAATCCGCGTCCGGCCGCGCCGACCTTGGCCGCCGGCAACGTCAAGGTCGCCAGCGCCAACGTGCTGAACTACTTCACCACCTTCACCGACGGCACCGACGTCACCGGCGCGACCGGCCAGGGCTGCACCATCGGCGGCGGCGCGCCGTCGCGCTCGAATTGCCGCGGCGCCGACAACCTCAACGAGTACAACCGCCAGAGCGCCAAGATCGTCGGCGAGCTCAAGGCCATCAACGCCGACGTCTACGGCCTGATGGAAATCCAGAACAGCGGCGAGTACTCGGTCACCAAGCTGGTCGACGCCCTCAACGAGGCGATCTCGCCGGGCACCGGCCTCAAGACCTACGCCGTCGTGCCCAAGCCGGCCGCCACCGGCACCGACGCCATCCGCGTGGCGATGATCTACAAGCCGGCCGCGCTGACCCTGGTCGGCAACGCGCTGGCCGACGCCGACGCCCTCAACAACCGGCCGCCGATGGCGCAAACCTTCAAGACGGCCAACGGCGGCAAGTTCTCGCTGGTGGTCAACCACTTGAAGTCGAAGGGCAGCTGCCCGGCGCCGTCGAACGTGGACGCCGACAAGGGCGACGGCCAGAGCTGCTGGAACGCGACCCGCGTGCGGCAGGCGCGCCGTCTGGTGGACGTGTTCGTGCCGCAGGTGGCGGCCGCCGCCGGCGACGCCAAGGTGCTGCTGATCGGCGACTTCAACTCCTACGGCCACGAGGACCCGATCCAGGCGATCGTCAACAGCGGCTATGTCAACCAGCTCGAGCGCTACATCCGCGGCGCCGGCGCCATGCCGTACTCGTATGTGTTCAACGGCGAGGCCGGCTACCTGGACCACGCGCTGGCCAGCGCCGCGCTCAACGCCTCGGTGGTGGACGCGGCCGAATGGCACAACAACGCCGACGAACCGCCCGTGCTCGACTACAACACCGACGGCAAGCAGCAGGACAAGTACACGTCGGCGCCGTACCGCGCCTCCGACCACGACCCGGTGGTCGTCAGCCTGAACCTGCCGGCCGCCGCGCTCGACGTGACCGCCGGCGTGCGCGGCGTCGGCTCGGGCCTGGTGTA
>DATMSN010000219.1:0-6021 GCA_035565375.1 Duganella sp.
CTGGAGCGCGTGTACGGCAACGCCCAGCGCGCCCGCCACCAGTGGATCAGCGCGATCGAGGCGGCCGAAGCGCCGCCATCAAAAGACAAAGCGGAATAAGCGGCGATGCTGAACCCGCACCCCGGGGTCGTACCCCGTACGGGGTACGACCCCACGTTCGCCGCAGTGCGGGTTTCGCAGGTGCCGCAAACGCACGTAATTTAAAGGATTCATCATGAGTAACGAATACATCGATCTTCAACCCGTCCCCCACGTCGAGGGCGCGGTGCGCCTGCCCGGCTCGAAGTCGATCTCCAACCGCATCCTGTTGCTGGCGGCGCTGTCGCAAGGCGACGTCGCCATCGTCGACCTGCTGGCATCGGACGACACGGCCGTCATGCTGGCGGCCCTGCGCTCGCTGGGCGTGCAGTGGACCGAAGAGAAAACCGCCACCGGCACCATCCACCACGTCAAGGGCGTGGCGGGCGTGCTGCCGAATAAATCGGCCGATCTGTTCATGGGCAACGCCGGCACCGCGATCCGTCCGCTGACCGCCGCGCTGGCCGTCATCGGCGGCGACTACAAGCTGCACGGCGTGCCGCGCATGCACGAGCGCCCGATCGGCGACCTGGTCGACGCCCTCAACGCCGCCGGCACCGATGTCGAATACACGGGCAATCCCGGCTTCCCGCCGCTGCACATCAAGCAGGGCAAGATCCACGCGCGGCGCCTGTCGGTGCGCGGCAACGTCTCGAGCCAGTTCCTGACCGCGCTGCTGATGGTGGCGCCGCTGATGGCGCGCGGGCACGCCATCACCATCGACGTCGAAGGGGAATTGATCTCCAAGCCGTACATCGAGATCACGCTGAACCTGGTGCGCCGCTTCGGCGTCAAGATCGAGCAGGACGGCTGGACCTCGTTCACGGTGCAGCCGGGGCAGGTCTACCAGTCGCCGGGCACCATCCACGTCGAGGGCGACGCCTCGTCGGCGTCGTACTTCCTGGCGGCCGGCGCGATCGCCGGCGGTCCCGTGCGCGTCGAAGGCGTGGGCCGCGATAGTATCCAGGGCGACGTGCGTTTCGTCGCCGCGCTGGAGCAGATGGGCGCGCAGATCACGATGGGCGACAACTGGATCGAAGCGAAGTCGAACGGCGTGCTCAAGGCCATCGACGCCGACTTCAACCACATTCCCGACGCCGCCATGACGATCGCCGTGGCGGCGCTGTACGCCGACGGCACCAGCACGCTGCGCAACATCGCCAGCTGGCGCGTGAAGGAGACCGACCGCATCGCGGCCATGGCGGCCGAGCTGCGCAAGGTCGGCGCCATCGTCGAGGAGGGGCCGGACTACATCAAGGTGACGCCGCCGGCGGTCATCACGGCCGCCACCATCGACACCTACGACGACCACCGCATGGCGATGTGCTTCTCGCTGGTGTCGCTGGACGGCGCCGCGCGCAAGGGCAACGTCATGCGCATCAACGATCCCAAGTGCGTCGGCAAGACCTTCCCTGAATACTTCGCGGCGTTTGCCGCGATCGCGAAATAGATAGATTAACAATAATGGTCACATCCCAAATCCCAGTCATCACCATCGACGGCCCGACCGCCTCCGGCAAGGGCACCGTCGCGCACCGCGTTGCCGACAGGCTCGGCTTCCATTACCTGGATTCGGGCGCCCTGTACCGCTTGACGGCGCTGTCGGCCCTGCGCCGTGGCACCGACCTCAACGACGAGCACGCGCTGGCCAAGCTGGCCGAGCACCTGCAATGCAGTTTCCGTGGCAGCGAGATCATTTTGTCGCAGGAAAACGTCAGCGACGCGATCCGGGCCGAGGAGGTCGGCAACACCGCTTCAAAAATTGCAACATTTCCCGCCGTGCGGCACGCGCTGGTGGGGCTGCAGCTGGGCTTTCGCAAGGCGCCGGGGGTGGTGGCCGACGGCCGCGACATGGGCTCGGTGATCTTCCCGCACGCGGTGTTGAAGGTGTTTTTGACGGCGACTGTCGCGGCCCGGGCCGATCGCCGGTATAAGCAATTGATTGGCAAGGGAATTTCTGCTAATATGGAAGACCTACTGATGGATTTGCAGGCGCGGGACGACCGGGATACCCACCGGGCCATCGCGCCGCTGGTGCCAGCGGAAGGGGCGCATGTGCTGGATACATCCAACATGACCGCTGATCAAGCGGTCGAACAGGTGTTGCAGTGGTATGCGGCGGTGAGCAAGCCTCACTGAAAATGTAGCAAAGGCGGGCCCCGCACGGTGAGTCAGTACTTACTTGCTGGGCTTTGATCAACCTTAACCCAACTGAAGTCGCATATCGCGAGCCTTGTTGGCAACCTGGAAGTCACAATGTCTAATATGGAAAGTTTTGCAGCCCTCTTCGAAGAATCCCTGTCGCGTCAAGACATGCGTTCGGGCGAAGTGATCTCGGCTGAAGTCGTTCGTCTGGATCACAACTTCGTGATCGTCAACGCCGGCCTGAAATCGGAAGCATTCATCCCAGTTGAAGAATTCAAGAACGACCACGGCGAACTGGAAGTCAAGGTAGGCGACTTCGTTTCCGTGGCGATCGAATCGCTCGAAAACGGTTTCGGCGACACCATCCTGTCGCGCGACAAAGCCAAGCGTCTGGCTTCGTGGCTGGCCCTGGAAAAAGCGATGGAATCGGGCGAAATCGTCGTCGGTACCGTCAATGGCAAAGTCAAGGGCGGCCTGACCGTTCTGACCAACGGCATCCGCGCGTTCCTGCCGGGTTCGCTGGTCGACACCCGTCCAGTCAAGGACACCACCCCGTTCGAAGGCAAGACCCTCGAATTCAAAGTGATCAAGCTGGATCGCAAGCGTAACAACGTGGTTCTGTCCCGCCGCGCCGTCATCGAAGCTTCGATGGGCGAAGAGCGTCAGAAACTGATGGAAACGCTGAAAGAAGGCACGGTCGTGACCGGCGTCGTCAAGAACATCACCGACTACGGCGCGTTCGTGGATCTGGGCGGTATCGACGGCCTGCTGCACATCACCGACCTGGCATGGCGTCGTGTGCGTCACCCATCGGAAGTGCTGACCGTTGGCCAGGAAATCACCGCCAAGGTCCTGAAGTACGATCAAGAGAAAAACCGCGTTTCGCTGGGCGTGAAGCAACTGGGCGACGACCCATGGACCGGTCTGTCCCGTCGTTACCCACAAAGCACCCGTCTGTTCGGTAAAGTCACCAACCTCACCGACTACGGCGCGTTCGTCGAAGTCGAGCAGGGTATCGAAGGCCTGGTCCACGTGTCGGAAATGGACTGGACCAACAAGAACGTCGCTCCAAACAAAGTTGTCCAGCTGGGCGACGAAGTGGAAGTCATGGTTCTGGAAATCGACGAAGAGCGTCGCCGTATTTCGCTGGGCATGAAACAGTGCAAAGCGAATCCATGGGATGACTTCGGCGTGACCCACAAGAAGGGCGACAAAGTCCGTGGCGCGATCAAATCGATCACCGACTTCGGCGTGTTCATCGGCCTGGCCGGCAACATCGACGGCCTGGTGCACCTGTCCGACCTGTCCTGGACCGAAACCGGCGAAGAAGCTGTCCGCCGCTTCAAGAAGGGCGACGAACTGGAAGCCATCGTTCTGGCCATCGACGTCGAGCGCGAGCGCGTTTCCCTGGGCGTCAAGCAACTGGAAGGCGATCCGTTCAACAACTTCGCAGCCATGAACGACAAGGGCGCGCTGGTTACCGGCACCGTCAAATCGGTCGAGCCTAAAGGCGCCGTGATCCAACTGTCCGAAGAAGTCGAAGGCTACCTGCGCGCTTCCGAAATCTCCCGCGACCGCGTGGAAGATGCCGGCACGCACCTGAAGGTTGGCGACTCCGTCGAAGCCCTGGTCATCAACATCGACCGCAAAGCGCGTTCGATCCAGCTGTCGATCAAAGCCAAAGACAACGTCGAGACCCAGGAAGCGATGCAGAAAATGGCCGCTACCGACAACAACGCAGCTTCGGGCACCACCAGCCTGGGCGCGCTGTTGAAAGCCAAGTTCGATAACAAGAACTAAGAACTAGTCGATGACTAAGTCCGAGTTGATCAACCGCCTGGCTGAGCGTTATTCTCAGCTGGTGGCCAAAGATGCGGAGTACGCCGTCAAGACCATTCTGGATGCGATGACCAACGCCCTGGCGACCGGTCAGCGCATCGAGATCCGCGGTTTTGGCAGCTTTGCTCTCAATAGCCGGCCACCGCGTATCGGACGTAATCCGAAGTCGGGCGACAAAGTGATGGTGCCTGAAAAACGGGTGCCCCACTTCAAGCCGGGCAAGCAATTGCGCGAGCGGGTCGACGCGATGGTCGGGCAACCGATCATCGAGGACTGAAGCGTCTGATGGTTTGACAAGAAAGCGGCGTCCTCGGATGCCGCTTTTTTTTATGCACTTTTTTTGAAGTATTCGGTGACTAGTGCCATACTGGCGCTCTTAGAAATCCAGAACAGGAACCAGGCTGATGAAATTCTTATCCACCCTCATTGGAATCGTCCTATTCGTCTTGTTTTTTGGCTTCGCCCTGAAAAATACGCAGGAAGTCGACCTGCACTTTTTCCTCCACTATGATCTGCGTGGCCCCCTGGTCTTGATGCTGCTCGGCTTTTTCGTCGCCGGCGCCGTCCTCGGCGTGCTGGCGTTGACGCCGACCGTGTTCCGCCACCGCCGCGAAACGAACAAACACAAAACCACCATCACGACGCTGCAATCGTCGGCGCAGCAGGTCAACGCGCAGCCGCAGCCCGATGGCGTCACCACACAATAAGCACCACCAACTACAAGAACAAGCATGGAATTTGAACTCTGGATGTTATTGGGCATCCCGCTCTTCTTCGGCATGGGATGGATCGCCGCGCGCGTCGACATCCGCCAGCTGGTGTCCGAATCGCGCTCGCTGCCGCGCGGGTATTTCAAGGGCTTGAACTTCCTGCTCAACGACCAGCCGGACAAGGCGGTCGACGCCTTCATCGAGATCGTGCGCATGGACCCGGAGACGGCCGACATGCACTTCGCGCTCGGTAACCTGTTCCGCCGCCGTGGCGAGACCGAACGCGCCATCCGCGTGCACCAGAATTTGCTGGCGCGTCCCGACCTGCCGCAGGAGCAGAAGGAGCACGCCGAATATGAACTGGGCATGGACTACCTGAAGGCCGGCCTGCTGGACCGCGCCGAGGAAACCTTCAATCGCCTGATCCACAGCCAGTACGCGGTGCCGGCGCGGCGCGCGCTGCTGGAGATTTTCCAGCGCGAGAAGGAATGGCCGCGCGCCATCGAGGCGGCCATCGGCCTGCAGGAATCGGGGGCCGGCTCGCGCCAGAAGGAAATCGCGCAGTTCTACTGCGAACTGGCGCAGGACGCGCTGGTGCACCTGCATCCCGAGGACGCGTTGCCGCTGCTGGAAAAATCGCTGCTGGCCGACCGCGTCAACGTGCGCGCGACGCTGCTGATCGGCGACGCGCAGCTGGTCAAGGACGATGTCGAAGGCGCGTTGATGACGTGGCGCCGGGTCGAACAAATCAGCGTGCCGCACACCGCGCTGGTGGCGCAGCGCATGATGGACGGCTACCGCAAGGTCGGGCGTCCGCAGGAAGGCGTCAACCTGATCAAGTCCTACCTGGAGCAGGCGTCGTCGATCGACCTGCTGGAGGTGGTGTACAAGGCGGTGCTGGAGCTCGACGGCCTCGATGCCGCCAAGGAGCTGGTGGTCAATGAACTGCGCCGCACGCCGACCTTGCTGGGGCTGGACAAGCTGCTCGAGGCGCGCCTGGTCGACGCGCCGCCGGGCGTGGTGTCCGAGCTGTCGATGGTGAAGAACCTGGTGCACGGCTACACGCAGAAGCTGGCGCGTTACCAGTGCAGCCATTGCGGCTT
The DNA here is from genome assembly GCA_035565375.1 of Duganella sp. Taxonomy (GTDB): domain Bacteria; phylum Pseudomonadota; class Gammaproteobacteria; order Burkholderiales; family Burkholderiaceae_D; genus Rugamonas. The sequence continues at coordinate 5,876 of DATMSN010000219.1, forward strand.
CAAGGCGCGCCAGTTCTACTGGCAGTGCCCCGGTTGCAGCCGGTGGGAGACCTACCCGCCGCGCCGCACCGAAGAACTGAATGTCATGAACTAAATGATTACGGATACACGTAGGGCGGATTAGCGGGCGAGGCCCGCTAACCGCC
>DATMSN010000220.1:0-1515 GCA_035565375.1 Duganella sp.
GAGGCGCCGCTGAAGCGCTCGGCGGCCGCGCGCGGGACGATGGCGACCGTGTCGCGCACGCAGGCGAAGCGGTTGCGGTACGTTCCGGCCTCCAGTTGCGAGCCGGCGAATTTGGCCAAGGTGGCGAGGCCGGCCTTGGCCGCGCCGATCAGCTTGGACAGGCCGCCGAGCGCCGGTTCGATGTTGTTGCGGGCTTCGTGTTCGACCCACAGCGCCGTGAATTTGTCGGCGCCGTCGGCGTAGTTGTCGTGCTGCGTCAACTGGAAGCCGTGGCCGGCGGCCATGCGGCGCACCGCGCCTTGGCCTTCGAACAGTTTGTTGTCCAGTTCGAGCGCTTGCAGCATCAGCCGGCTGTGCGGGTCGGCGGCGGCGCTGTCGGCGTGGCGCCGCTCGGCGCTGCCGTCGTAGATCGACAGTGCCGGCAGTTCGCCGATGTCGAGGCTGGTGGTCTGCTCGGCCGCCGGGGCCACCAGTTGCGTCGGGTCCCAGCTGCTGATGGTCACCGCGTTCGCTTGCACGCGGCGCAGCGCGTTGAATTCGTCGATGGCGTCGTCGCTGTCGGTTGCGCGCACGCCGTGGAAGCGCAGCTCGGCGCCGCCCACCGTGTCCGGGGCGACGGCTTTGCTGTCGAAGAACACCACCTTGTGCTTGGCCTGCTGTTGGCCGCTTTCCGTATCCGCCCCTTCATCCTGGTCGTGCTCGAAGCGCCAGCTCAGGCCCTCGGCCGCCAGCACGCGTTGCAGGAATTCGAGGTCGCTTTCGCGGTATTGGGTCCAGATCGGTCGCGCCGCCAGCTCCTGCGTGACGTCGAATTCGAACCGCACCTGCTTGTAATCGGCCAGCAGTTCGGTGATCAAGTCCTGGGCGTTCTTGTCCTGGAAGATGTAGCTGTCGCGGCGCAGGCCGAGCAGTGCCAGGCCCGGTTCGAGCCGCAGCCGGTAGCGCGCCATGCCGCCGTCGGCGCCGAGCCAGGCGGCGTCGGTGCAGATGCCGTGCCAGGCGCGGCGCGTGCCGTCGGCTTGCAGCAGCTTGAGCGTGATCTCCTCGCCGATGAAGCTGGCCAGCTCGAGGTCGGTCGAGGTGCTGAGGGCGTCGATGTCGAAGCGGAACAGTTCGTTGACGGCCTCGCGGCCCGTGAAGCGCTCGGGCAGCAGCGCGTCGGGCAGCGTGGAGTCTTGCGCGCTGGCCAGGGTGATCAGGCGCGCGTGCTGGCTCAGGCCGGTTCCGAACAGCCCGTCCAGCAAGGACGAGCCCGGCAGGTCGGGCAACGCCATCACGGCAGCGTGATGGTCAGGTTGGCTTGCTTGGGCGCGAGCTTGACCACGTCGTTGTAGGCGCTCATGCTGGTCTCGGTGCCGTGGCCGAGCATGCTGCGCAGGCCGATGTAGCCGAGCGCGGCGATCAGCGCGAACACCGAGCACAGCACCCACAGCGGGACGTCGTTGCGCAGCTTGTGGATGATCTGGTCGGGCCGTTCGGCGTGCGGCGCGAAGCCCGATTTCTTGCCCTTCATGT
>DATMSN010000221.1:0-2956 GCA_035565375.1 Duganella sp.
ATTGGCCGACAGGCTCTTGAGGATGGTGAGCTTGGTGCTGACCTTGGAACCGGCCACGATGGCCACCAGCGGCCGCTTGGGCTGCGCCAGCGCCTTGGTGATGGCGTCGATCTCGGCCGCGAGCAGCGGGCCGGCGGCTGCAATCTTGGCGAACTGCGCGATGCCGTAGGTGGTGGCCTCGGCGCGGTGGGCGGTGCCGAAGGCGTCGTTGACGTAGATATCGCACAATTTGGCCATTTTTTGCGCCAGTTCGTCGTTGTTCTTCTTCTCGCCCTTGTTGACGCGGACGTTCTCCAGCAGCACGACCTGGCCGGCTTGCAGGTTTTCCAGACCGGCGCCGTCGACCCAGTTCTGTTTCAGCTCGACCGGCTGGCCCAGCAGCTCGGACAGGCGCGCGGCCACCGGAGCCAGGCTGTCTTCCGGTTTGAACTCGCCTTCGGTCGGACGGCCCAGATGGGAGGTCACCATCACCTTCGCGCCGGCGGCCACGGCCGCCTTAATAGCGGGAACGGAGGCGCGAATGCGCGTATCTTCGGTGATATTGCCCGCATCATCCTGCGGCACGTTCAAGTCGGCGCGGATGAAGACGCGCTTGCCTTGCAGCGCATTCTGGGCGATGAGATCTTGCAGACGGATGAAGTTCAAAACAGCGGACATGGCGACCCAAAGGTGAGTTGAAAGAAGAGCGCTATTTTACCGCAAGCCGAGGCGTGTTTTCTTGTTATTAAAATACAGGAACAAGGGTAGGCAGCAAGCGTAAGGTCGTAAAGAAGGCCATGCCGAAGATGATGGTTTCCAGCATATTGCGCCGCAGCAAATAATACAAGGTGGCGACGACGCCGGAGATCAGCTTGAGATTGGTGAGATCCAGCACGGCGTGACCCTCGGGATTGAGGATCAGATCGGGGGCGATGATCGCCGCCAGCGCGCAGGCCGGCGCATAGCGCAGCATTTCCTGCACCCGTTTGGGGATGGTGATGTGATGGCCGATCAGCCAGAACGAGCTGCGCGTGGCGGCGGTGGCCAGCGCCAGCACGCCGATGACGACCCAAATTTCCCAATCAGCCATCAGTTTCCGTCCACATGTAATTTATCTCGCCGGTTGCGCCACTTTTCGGTGCCCTCTTCGACCGCCATCGACGTCAACATGCCGACCAGCACGGCCAACAACAGGCCCAATTTATACGGCAACCCCGCCGCGACGACCGCCACCGCGCCCGCCACCAGCACCCCGCACAACGCCGGCCGCCCCACCATCAACGGGATCATCACGCAAATGATGGCCAAGGTACCGGCAAAACCCAGCCCCCACTCGGCCGGCACCGCACTACCCAGGAAAATCCCGGCGATCGAACCCACCTGCCAAGCGCCCCAGTTCGGATACAGCAAGCCCTTCAGATAAGACAGCTTGCCGACCTGCGGCGCCTCCGACGGATATTTTTGCAGGAACAGCGCCACCGTCATATCGCCGGCGACATAACCGAGCAAAAACCGCCGCCGCCAAGGCAGATGCGCGAAATGCGGCGCCAGCAAGGCCGCGAAGATGACGAAGCGCAGGTTGACCACGAACGCGGTCAGGAAAATAACCCAGATCGGCGCGCTCGCGGCGATCAGCGGCAGCGCGGCCAGCTGCGCCGAGCCGGCGAACACCAGCAAAGTCATACCCAGCGCCTGCGGCACGCTGAGTCCGGACTTGACCATCGCGATGCCGACCACCAAGCCCCAGGCGCCGATGCCGAACAACGTCGGCGTGCCCATCTTCAGGCCCTCCCGCCAGGAAGGCTCATGGTGTTCCGCCACGTAGCGGGCAGGCGCGGGAGGGGTGCTGCTCGGTTCAGTCATGTGGCTGCGGGGGCTTAAATGGTTGTGGCATTCCCGCCACATAGCAGGCCACACCGGGAGTGTTGAGGCGCTATTTTACCGATGATTTTTGCTCAATGCGCAATTCCGTTAAAATCGTGCTTTTCACGCCTTTCGGAGCATTACAACATGACCAACGCCAACACGTCCGCCGCAGCCGCCACCAACGCCGTCGAGCTCGACGGCAAGGACTTGCCGGCACACTGCCCGAACCCGGCGATGCCGCTGTGGTCGTCGCACCCGCGCGTGTTCCTGGAGTTCAACCACGACGGCGTCGCCAAGTGCCCGTACTGCGGCACCGCCTACCGCCTCAAGCCGGGCACCGTCGTCGGCCACCATTAATTCTATGCATACCGCCAGCCGCGTCCCCCGGAGCCAGCATGCCGATTAAACGAGCAAAACAGTTGAACGGCAGCGCCGTCGAGGTGGAGGCGGCGTTCTACGACGCGCTCAACCGAGCCGATCTCGACGCGCTGATGGCCTTGTGGGCCGACGACGAAGAGATCGTCTGCGTCCATCCGGGCGGCACGCGCCTGATCGGCCACGCCGCCATCCGCTCCTCGTGGAGCAAGATCCTCGAGCACGGCGGCCTGCACATCATGCCGTCGCAGCTGCACGAAACCCATAATCTGATGAGTTCCGTGCACACGGTGATCGAAGGCACGACAGCCGCCAGCGGCGAACCGGCGCACCTGGTCGCCACCAACGTCTACGTCAAGACGCCGCGCGGCTGGCGCATCGTGCTGCACCACGTCTCGGTCGCGCCGGGAGCCGTGCCGGTCGACACGCCGACGCAAGTGCTGCACTGACAACTCCCCCGCCGCCGTGAAGTACACCGCTCCGTTCTGGCTGCCTAGCGGTCATCTGCAAACCATCTATCCGGCCGTCGCCATCGCCAAGCCGGCGGTGGCGTTCCGCCGCGAACGCTGGGATGCGCCGGACGGCGACTTCGTCGATGTCGATTTCGTCGACGGCCGGCCGGGACAGCCGTTCGTGGTGCTGTTCCACGGCCTCGAAGGCTCGTCCGACAGCCACTACGCGCGCGCGCTGATGGCCGATGTCGCCGATGCTACCCGCGCCCGCTTCGGCGTCGATC
>DATMSN010000222.1:0-3572 GCA_035565375.1 Duganella sp.
GTGGCGCGCCGGCCTTGGCGCCCTGCTCGACGGTGTAGCTGACGAATTCCGGCGCCGGCTGCGCGGCCTCGGTGTGCGGCTGCGGCGCTGTGGCGGCGCCATCGCCATACAGGTAAAAGCCACGGCCGGATTTACGGCCCAGGAATCCGGCATTGACCATCTCCTGCTGCAGCACCGACGGCGTAAAGCGCGGATCGTTGAAGTAGGCGTTGAACACCGATTGCGTGACCGAGAAATTGACGTCGTGTCCGATCAGGTCCATCAACTCGAAAGGCCCCATGCGGAAGCCGCCGGCCTCGCGCATGACGGCGTCGATAGTGGCGGCATCGGCGGCCCGCTCGCCGAGCAGGCGCCAGCCCTCGGCGTAAAACGGCCGCGCGACGCGGTTGACGATGAAGCCCGGCGTCGATTTGGCATGCACGGGATTCTTGCCCCAGGCGGCGGCGGTGTCGCACACCGTTTGCGCGACGGCGGCGTCGGTGGCCAGGCCGCTGATCACCTCGACCAGCGCCATCAACGGCACCGGATTGAAGAAGTGCATGCCGACCAGCCGCTCCGGCTTGCGCAGCTTGGCGGCGATGGCGGTGACCGAGATCGACGAGGTGTTGGTGGCGAGGATGCAGTCGTCGCCGACGACGGCTTCCAGTTCGGCGAACAGGCCACGCTTGGCGTCGAGGTTTTCGACGATCGCCTCCACCACCAGCCCGGCGCCGGCCACCTCGTCGAGCGTGACGGCGGCCCGCAGGCGGGCGATGGCGGCGGCGGCGGCGACGGCGCTCATGCGCTCCTTGGCCACCAGCTTGTTGAACACCAGCGCGATGTCGGAGATGGCTTTGGCCACCACTTCGGGGCGGGTGTCGTACAACTTGACGGTGTAGCCGGCGACGGCGGCCACCTGCGCGATGCCGGCGCCCATCGCGCCGCTGCCGATGACGGCGACCAGACGGTCTTTACTCAAAGCTGCCATGCTTATTTCCCCTGGAATTGCGGTGCGCGTTTTTCCATGAAGGCGGCGACGCCCTCGCGGTAGTCCTCGCTGCGACCCAGTTCGCTCATCATGCCGCATTCGAGCGTCAGTTGCTGCTGCAGCGTGTTCTGGGCGCTGGCGTACAGCGCCTGCTTGGTGAAGGCCAGTCCCTTGGTCGGGGCGCTGGCGAAGTGGCGCGCCATGGCCATGGTTTCGGCGGCCAGTTCCTCGTCCGGCACGGCCTTCCAGATCAGGCCCCAGGCTTCGGCTTTGTCGGCACCGAGTTTTTCGCCCAGCATGGCCAGGCCCATGGCGCGCGCGCTGCCGATCAGGCGGGGCAGGAAATAGGTGCCGCCGGTGTCGGGAATCAGCCCCAGTTTGCAGAACACCTCGACGAACGATGCCGATTTGGCGGCGAGGACGATGTCGCACGCCAGCGCGAGGTTGGCGCCGGCGCCGGCGGCCACGCCGTTGACGGCGCAGATGACGGGCATCGGCAAGGCGCGCAGCGCCAGCACCAGCGGCGCGTAGTTTTTCTCGACCGAGTCGCCCAGGTCGACCGCCCGCGCACCAGGTTCCACCGCGCGGTCGGACAAATCCTGGCCGGCGCAGAAGCCGCGCCCGGCGCCGGTGAGGACGAACACGCGCACGCTCTTGTCGGCGCCGACCTTGTGGACGGCGTGGCGCACCTCGTCGTGCATCGCCTGCGTGAAGCTGTTGAGTTTATCGGGACGGTTCAGCGTCAGCTGGGCGATGCCGTCGTTGATCTCAAAAAGGATGTTCTCGTAGTTCATGGCGTCTCCGTTTTATTCGGCCTGATCGAAGTCGATGACGACTTTGTCCGTGATGGGGAAGCTCTGGCAGCTGAGGACATAGCCGCGCGCGATCTCGTAGTCTTCCAGCGCATAGTTGACGTCCATGTCGACCTGTCCTTCGAGCAGTTTGCAGCGGCAGGTGGAACACACGCCGCCCTTGCAGGAATAGCGCATGTCGATGCCGGCGCGCAGGCCGGCGTCGAGCAGCGATTCCTTGTCCTGGTCCATCGTGAAGCTGCTGGCGCTGCCGTCCATGATGACGGTGACTTCGGTTTCGTGGCGCCCCGCTGCCGGATCGGTGGCGCGCGGCTTGTGCTGGTGCTTGGGGATGCTGGCGGCGAACAGTTCGATCTTGATGTTCGACTTCGGCATGCCGGCCTCCTGCAACGCCTCGGACACGCCCAGCATCATGTCTTCCGGCCCGCAGATGAAGGCGACGTCGATGTCCTCGACCCGCACCCAATGGCGCAGGAACTGCGCGCATTTGTCCTTGGTGATGCGGCCGTTGAACAACTCGATGTCCTGCTGCTCGCGGCTCATCACGTAGGCCAGCTTGAGGCGCTCCATATAGGTGTCCTTCAGGTCCGACAGCTCGTCCTTGAAGATCACCGACGACGAGGCGCGGTTGCCGTAGAAGAGCGTGAAACGGCTGTGCGGTTCGGCGGCCAGCGTGGTCTTGATGATCGACAGGATGGGCGTGATGCCGCTGCCGGCGGCGAAGGCCAGGTAGTGCTTATGGTTGGCGGCGTCGAGCGGCACGTTGAAGTGGCCCATCGGCGGCATGACGTCGAGCGTGACGCCGGGTTTGATGGTGTCGTTGGCCCAGCTGGAGAATAGCCCGCCCTGCGTGCGCTTGATGGCCACGCGCAGCGCGCCGTCCTGCACGGCCGAACAGATCGAGTACGAGCGACGCACGTCCTCGTCGTCGATGTGGGCGCGCAGTGTCAGGTGCTGGCCCTGCTGGAAGCGGAAGCTGTCGCGCAGCTCGGGCGGTACGGCGAAGGTGACGGCGATGGTGTCGCGCGTTTCGTTGCGCACTTGCGAGACGGTCAGCGGGTGGAATTTGCTCATGGTCGTTAGTGGCACTTGAAGTAGTCGAAGGGCTCGCGGCAGTCCAGGCATTTGTACAGCGCCTTGCAGGGCGTGGAGCCGAACTGGCTGGTGATTTCGGTGTGGCGGGAGCCGCAGTTGGGGCAGACGATGGCCGGCGCCGCCGGCGCGCGGCGCGAAATGGCGGCCAGCGCGCCGGTACGCAAGCGGCTGACGTCGATCACCTGCGCGGCGGGCGGCGCGATGCCGTAGCCCGACAGTTTGGCCTTGCCCTCCTCGCTCATCCAGTCGGTGGTCCACGCGGGCGACAGCTGGTTTTTCAAGCGCACCTCGGCCACGCCGCGCGCGCGCAGCGCCCCGGTGATGGCGTCGGCGATGACCTGCATCGCCGGGCAGCCGGAGTAGGTGGGCGTGATGGTGACCGTGCAGGCGCCATCGTCGTCGATCCGCACGTCGCGCACGATGCCCAGATCGACGATCGAGATGACCGGGATTTCGGGGTCGGCCACCTCGCCCAGCCAGGACCAGACCTGCGCGGGACTCACGGCGCTGGCGTCGATGGCGGCGGCGTTCATCGCTGCGTCCTCACCACTGGGCGCCGGGATAGGCGCGCTGCAGGAACTGCATCTCGGCCAGGATATAGCCCAGGTACTCGGTGTGGCGCCCCTGCTTGCCGCCCTTTTGCATCCAGGCGTCGGCCGGCGGCATGGCCAGCGTCGCCTCGGCGAAGATCTCGGCCA
>DATMSN010000223.1:0-3589 GCA_035565375.1 Duganella sp.
AGCGAGGCCACGCCGGCGTCGCCGTGCAGCGCCGCGTCGGCCGAGGTCGCCGTTGAATCGGTGCCCGACACCGGCGTGTGGTCGCCGGCCGCCGTCAGCGTGTTCATCACGCCGAGCAGGGTGTTGTAGGCGGTGACGAAACTCTGGACGTTGGCGGCGGTGCCGCTCTTGTCGGAGGCCACGGTCATGGTCACCGGCGCCGCGTTGGCCGCCTGCGCCTGCGTGACGGTGAAGCTGACGTCGTCGATGGCGGTGATGGTGTTGGACGCCTGCTCGATCTTGGTGCCGTTCTGGCCGCCGATCCAGACGATGGCGTTGCTCGCCGCGTTCAGCACCGTCTTGGCCGACAGGTCGGCCTGGAGCGCCGGGTCGCCCAGGCCGCTGACGTCGATCGACGCCACGGCGTTGTCGGCGCCGGTGTTGGTCGACGTCAGCACCAGCTTGGAGACGCCGTTGACCGTCATCGTCGAGGCGGTCACGCGCGAATTGTTGGTGGCGGCGACGTTGACGGCGGCGGCGATCTCCTTGGCGCTCAGCTTGCCGTCCATGTTGCTGTCGGCGTTGGTCAGCGCGACCTGGAAGGTCGAGCCGTCGGCCAGCGCGATGTTGAGCGAGCCGGCGTTGGTGGCGATGCTGTCGGCGACGTTGTAGGAGACCTGGCCGGCCGTGGCCAGCTGTTCGACGTAGAACGAATAGGTGCCGGCCACCGCTTTCGAATTGGCGGTGGCGGTGGCGACCGCCGTGTTGCTCACGGTGGCGGCGTTGGCGGTCACCGTCTTGGTGCCGCCGCTCAAGGCCGACAGCGCGGTCTGGAACGCGCTCAGCGCCGAGCCGAGCGTCGTCAGCGCGCCGGAGGTGGCCTTGGCCTTGGCGGCCTGGGCGTCCAGCAGCGCCTTGGTCGGCGCGACGTAGGCGTTGGCCAGGTTGGTGGCGGTGGTGGTCGGGTCGTAGGTCGGACTGCTGATGACTGCCATGATCTTGCTCCTGGAAAGGATGGATGAAGTGTACCTTGATACAAGGCGACCCTAATCGTTTCCGTATGAAAATATTTCTAACTTTTTTTTTGGTGTTGCAAATGTGTCGCGCCGGCCCCTGGAATGTGTCCTTAAGCGCATCAATGTCGCGCCGACAACAGATTGACAAGCCGCCAAGATTATCCGGGCGTTTTCTGCCCGCGCAGCCAGGCCTGGGTGGCCAGGTCGTCATGTTGCTTGCGTTCCTTGGCGTCCTGTTGCTTCAGCACCACCTGTTGCTGGGTGACCAGCACCTTGCCCAGCACCTCGCGCTTGGCCCAGGCGGCGTTGAGCGCCTGTTGCGACACCGCCATGTCGGCCTCGTGCATGTGCAGGTCGAGCCGGTGGCTGTCGGCCATCTGCATCACGGCCTGCTTGTAGTCGCCGCAGTTGCCGGCCAGCGCCGGATGCAGGTTGCCGCTGGCGCCGCTGTTGGTGTACAGGCCGGTCAGGCGCTCCAGGTTCTTCTGGTAGCGGTCGCGCAGGTTTTGCTTTTCCGCCATCACCGTCTGCAGGCGCTCGACCTCGGTGTTGCGCAGCGCGACGAGGGTGGTCAGGTTACGGATGTTGTGTTGGCTCATGTCATCAGCTTTTCAAGTTCACTTACGCACGGCGCGAACGGCGCTTCTTCCTTGGTGCCCTGGCACAGAAAATCTTCCACCTTCGGGTGCAGCATGACCGCCTTGTCGGTGATCGGGTCGGCGCCGGGCACGTAGGCGCCCAGCGGGATCAGGTCGCGCACGCGGTTGTGGCGCGCCATGCTCGACTTGAGCGCGCGCGCGGCCAGCATGTGTTCCTGCGTGATGACCTGGCTCATGCAGCGGCTGATCGAGGCGCCGATGTCGATCGCCGGATAGTGGCCGCGCTCGGCGAGCTCGCGGGTCAGCACGATGTGGCCGTCGAGCACGGCGCGGGCGGTGTCGACCACCGGGTCCTGCTGGTCGTCGCCCTCGGCCAGCACGGTGTAGATCGCGCTCATCGAGCCGCTCTGGTTCTCGCCGTTGCCGGCCGATTCGACCAGCTGCGGCAGCGCCGAGAACACCGACGGCGGATAGCCCTTGGTGGCCGGCGGCTCGCCCAGCGCCAGCGCCACCTCGCGCATCGCCATCGCGTAGCGCGTGAGCGAATCGACCAGCAGCAGCACGTTCTTGCCCTGGTCGCGGTAGTGGGCGGCGATCGAGTGGCACAGCTCGGTGGCCATGATGCGCATCAGCGGGCTCTCGTCGGCCGGGGCGATCACCAGCACCGCCTTGGCCAGGCCGTCCTTGCCGAGCGACATGTCGACGAATTCGCGCACCTCGCGCGAGCGCTCGCCGATCAGGCCGACGACGACGACGTCGGCCACGGTCTGCCGCGTCATCAGGCCCAGCAGCACGGACTTGCCGACGCCGGAGCCGGCCATCAGGCCGACCCGCTGGCCCTTGCCCAGGGTGAGCATGGAATTGATGGCGCGCACGCCGACGTCGAGCGGCTCGGTGACCGGCTTCTTTTTGAGCGGATGGACGCGCGGCGGCTGCGGGTCGAGCGGATAGTCGCCGCTGAGCTTGCCCAGGCCGTCGATCGGTTCGCCCAGGCCGTTGACCATGCGCCCGAGCCAGCCGGAGCCGATCTGCAGGCTGATTTTTTCGGGGGAGGGCAGCACGCGCGCGCCGGTGGTCAGGCCGACCGCTTTTTTGAACGGCATCAAAAAGGAAAGCTTGTCGCGGAAGCCAACGACCTGCGCGTCGAGCCATTCGCCGCCGACTGTCTCGATTTGGCAACGCTGGCCGGTGTGCATCGGGCAACCGACGGCCTCGAGCAGCAAGCCGGACGCGCCGACCAGGCGGCCCGTCGGGGTCGCCATGGGCACGGAACCCAGCTCGAGATTGCGTAGCGCGTCAGCGATCACTCTTCAGTCTCCGTCTCGTCGCCGCCGTCGGCCGCTTGCAGTTGATTATCGACCTGTTCCATGACAGCCGCAAGACGTTGATGACATCCGGCATCGACTTCGTTGTCGCCGGCCTTGATGCGGCACTCGCCCACTTCCAGGCGGGCGTCGGGGATCAGGTTCCAGCGCTTGGAGCGCTTCGGATCGAGCTCGGCGATGCGCTTCAATTCCTCGGGGTTGAGGAAGACGTCGATCTCCTCGCGCGTCGGTGGCATCGATGCCAACGTTTCCTCGACCAGGGCCATCAGCTGCACCGGTTGCAGCGCCAGCTCGGCGCGGATCACCTGGCGCGCCACCTTGGCCACCAGGTCGACCACTTCCTTGCGCTGGGCGGCGCGGTAGTCCGAGCGCAGTTTCTTCAAACTTTTGAGCATGGCGTCGACCGGGCGCGCCATCTGGTCGTAGGCGACCAGCGTTTCATGGCGGCCCTCCTCGCGGCCCTGCTCCTGGCCGGCGGTGCGGCCGGCCTCGAAGCCGTCCTCCTGGCCGCGCGCCAGGCCGATCTCGTAACCGTCGCGCTGGCATTTCCCGCTGATGGTGATCGGCGTCTTCGGCGCCACCCTGTTCTATGGCGACAGCGTGATCACGCCGGCCATTTCCGTGCTGTCGGCCATCGAAGGCCTGGAAGTGGCCACGCCCGCCTTCAGTC
>DATMSN010000224.1:0-3330 GCA_035565375.1 Duganella sp.
TGTATATCAGCTGGGTGGGCCGCAATGTGCGCGACAATAGCGAGCAACCGGCGTCGGTGCTGGTGTCGCAGCTGCGCGACTATCTGGTCAACGGCTGGCAACTGGACCTGCACGCGCGCACCACGGAGCACGCGTTGCAGCCGTTCAGCCGCCGTTATTTCGAAGCCGGCGGCTTGCTGACATACGCGCGCGAATGGCGCGAGGCGCACCGGGCGGGGCCGGAGGAGGACGGGCAAGAAGCGGCACCGTCCGAGCTGCCGCCGTTCGACATCGACGATAAATTCAGCCTCAAACTCCTTAGCCTGAACAATTTCGTGCGCCAGCCGGTGCGTTTCTTCTTCCGCCAGCGGCTGGGCGTCATGTTCGGCGAATCGGCGCTGGTGGGCGAGGACGAGGAGCCGTTTTCGCTGAACGCGCTGGAGCGCTACCTGCTCGAGGACACGATGCTCGACGACGGCGCCGAGGCGGAACAGATCGAGGAAGTCTACGACAAGCTGACCGAGCGCGCCGAGAGGCTGGCGCGCGAAGGCGTGCTGCCGATCGGTTTGATCGGCCAGCAGTATCAGCGCCAGCTGGTGGAGGCGCTGGTGCCGGTGCGCTGCGCCTGGCTCACCCTGCGCGAGCACTACCCGCGTCCCGCCGCCAAGGTTGCGCTTAGCCTGGTGCTGGCCGGCGTGCGGCTGGACGACTGGATCGATCAGCTGCGCAGCAACGGCGTCGAGACGGTGTGGCTGACGCAGATGTCGTCCAAGGTCACGGACAAGCAGGGCAAGCCGCGCGGCGACAAGCTGATCGCCATGTGGTTGCGGCAGTTGGCCGCCGCCGCCGCCGGCATGCCGGTGACCGGCTACCTGGTGGCGCGCGACGCCATCGTGACGATGAAGGCGCTGCCACGGGACGAGGCGCTGGAGGCGCTGCGCGAACTGGTATGCCTGTGGCGCGACGGCATGAACCGTCCCTTGCCGACCGCCTGCAAGACCGCGCTGGCGCTGGCGCAGGGCGGCGATGCGCGCGCGGTCTACGACGGCGGCTTCGAGATCTCTGGCGAGAACGAGGAGCTGTGCCTGGCGCGCCTGTGGCCCGATTTCGCCGCGCTCAGCGCCGAGCCGGACTTCGACGACGTCTCGCAGGCGCTGTATGGGCCACTGGCGCACTGGCTGGAACACCACATCACGATCGAGGCGATCGACGGCGGGGGCGCGCAATGAGCACGGACCAGCCTCAAATCACCAATCAACTGGCCCCGCTGACGTTCCCGTTGCACGGCTCGCGCCTCATCGAGGCCAGCGCCGGCACCGGCAAGACGTGGACCATCGCCGCGCTGTACGTGCGGCTGGTGCTGGGCCATGGCGGGGAAAACGGCTACCGGCGTCCGCTGCTGCCGGCCGATATCCTGGTGATGACCTTCACCCGCGCCGCCACGCGCGAACTGTCGAACCGCGTGCGCGAGCGGCTGGTGGAGGCGGCGGCCTACGTGCGCCGCTTCGAGGAACTGGGCGAGGACGACACGCGCGACGATTACCTGGACGCGATCCTGGAGTCGTACCCGAGCCACGCCGAGCGGCAGCGGGCCGCGCACCGCCTGATGCTGGCGGCGGAGACGATGGACGAAGCGGCCATTTTCACCATCGACGCCTGGTGCCAGCGCATGCTGCGCGAGCATGCCTTCGACAGCGGCAGCCTGTTCGACGAGGAACTGGTCAGCGACGAGCAGGCGCTGTTCGAGGACGCCGCGCACGACTACTGGCGGCAGCAGGTCTATCCGCTCAACGCCGTGGCGCTGGAGGCGCTGTTGTCGTGTTGGGGCGACGTCGGCGCGATGAAAAAATCCATCCGCGATCTGGTCAAGCGCGCCGACATCATCGGCGACGTCGACGCGGCGCAGTCGCTGGCGGCGCTGATCGCGGCGGTCCAGCGCGAGCAGCTGGCGCAACTGGCGGGCCTGAAGGCCGGCTGGAACGAGCGCGCCAACCGCATGGAGCAATGGATCGCCCAGCACCGCGAGATGTCGCCCAAGTGCTTCAACGGCAACAAGATGCGGCCCGACTCGCTGGTCGGCTGGTTCAACGGCCTGCGCGCCTGGGCGCTGGACCCCGGCGCCGTCATGCCCGACATTACCGACACCGCGTGGAAGCGGCTGACGCCGTGGGGCATCGAGGACGCCTTCTCCAAAGGCTTCAGCGCCGCCATTCCGGAGGACTTCGACGCGGTCGAGGTGCTGAAGAAGGCGCTCGACGAACTCGAGCCGCTGGCGCACGCGCTGTACCGCCACGCCGCCGCCTCGGTCGCCAACCGCATGAGCGAGTTGAAAAAGCGCAGCCGCCAGTTCGGTTTCGCCGACATGCTCGATCGCCTGAACGCCGCGCTCCAGGGCGAGAACGCGGAGGCGCTGCGCAAGCGCATCACCGAGCAGTATCCGGTGGCGATGGTTGACGAATTCCAGGACACGGCGCCCAACCAGTACCAGATCTTCAATCTGCTGTACCGGGTGGCGGACAACGATCCGGCGACGGGATTGTTCCTGATCGGCGACCCGAAGCAATCGATCTACGGCTTCCGTGGCGCCGACATTCACAGCTACCTGTCGGCGCGCAAGGCCACGACGGGGCGCCATTACCAGCTGGGCACCAACTACCGCTCGACCAAGCCGGTGGTGGAAGCGGTCAACCACCTGTTCATGATCGCCGAGGGCGAACCGGCGCAGGGCGGCTTCGGACGTGGCGCGTTCCGCTTCCGCGATCCCGGCACGCGGGTCAATCCGCTGCCGTTCGAGGCGGTCGGCGCCAAGGGCCGCAAGGAACGCATGGTCGACGCCGACGGCGACGTGCCGGCGCTGGTGGTGGCATGCAGCGCCGCGCAGGACCTGAAAGCCGACAGCTACCGCGAGTTTTTCGCCCATCACTGCGCCGAGGACATCGTCGCGAAGCTGAACGACGAACGCGCCGGCTTCGACGGCCCGGATGGATTCGAGCGTTTGAAACCGGCCGATATCGCGGTGCTGGTGCGCGACCGCAAGGAGGCGGCGGCGATCCGCCGCGCGCTGCAGCGGCGCCAGGTGGCCAGCGTCTACCTGTCGGACAAGGATTCGGTGACCGACAGCGAGGAGGCGGCCGACGTGCTGCGTTGGCTGTCGGCCGTCGCCAATCCGCTCGACGGCGCGCTGGCGCGGGCGGCCTACGCGACCCGCACCGCCGGGCTGGAACTGGCGGAACTGGCGTTGATGACGTCGGATGAACTGGCGTGGGAGGAGCGCGTCGAGCAGTTGAAGGCGCTGCATATCGTGTGGCAGCGCCAGGGCGTGCTGGCGATGCTGCGGCGCTTCATCCACGA
>DATMSN010000225.1:0-2665 GCA_035565375.1 Duganella sp.
GGCGACGGCGACCAGCGGATACGCGCCCGAACGCTTCCAGCTCAACAAACGGGCGCTGCGATCGTAAAACGCCGTCCCGTCGAACTGGGTGCCGCCCTTGGCGCCGCCAAGATCGGGCGCGGTGCTGAACAGCGAACCGCCGGCGGCCAGGCGCACCTGCTCGCCATGCGCCTCAAGCCGCAGCGCGCCGGTGTCGCCGAGCACGGCCAAAAGGCCCGTGTCGCCCAATACCGCCCGGTTGTAGAACGAGGTCAGGTAGCGCGCGTCGATCGTCAGCGCCACCGCGCCGCCGTATCCCTGCCGCGGGTTGTCGAGGCGGCGCGTGAATTGCACCAGCGGCTGGTTGGCCTGCACGGTCCCTTCCGGCACGACGATACGCAGCGCCGGCGACCGATGGTCGCGGTGAAACGCGAACGAGGCGAGCGGCCCGTTGTCGGCATGCCGGCCGGCGCGGCCGACCAGTTTTCCGCTGGCGTCGTAGAAGCTGATGGCGGCGTGCGCGGGATCGGCGAACACGCCGTCGGGGTACAAGGTCTCCAGCGCCCGCCGTCCGCCCGCTCGCTCCCAGCCTTCCTTGAGCTGCATCGACACCTGGTCGATCTGTGCGACGCTACGCGTCAGATAGAGTTCGAAGGCTTCAACGTGGTGTTCCAGGTCGCGCCGGGCGGATTCTGCGGCTGCTGAGCGCACTTGGTCCGCGCGCCAATAGGCATGGGTCCAGCAACCCGCCAGCGCCAAAGCGGCGAGCAGCGGCCAGATCCAAGGGCGATAACTATCTGCGTGGTGGCGTGACATGGCATTTTTGGAAACAAAAGTTTCCTTATGGTATATCCCTACTATGTCATCCTCGTGACACTGCGTGGGCGGGCCACCGGAAAGTCAGCCTCGCGCACAAGCTACTCGAAATGTGTCGGCATTATGTTAACGGTCACTGAAAGCGTTCCAACTGGCTATGGACCGCGGCGGCCACGGCCATGCGCCCGCAGGCGGACGCTCAAGCGAGGCGCGTGAGCAGCAGCGCGGCGGCCTCGGTCGACGAGCCCGGATTCTGGCCGGTGATCAGCAGGCCGTCGGCGACGACATAGGAACCCCAGTCCGGGCCCTTGGAATACACGCCGCCCTTGGCCTTGAGCTCGTCCTCGACCAGGAACGGCACCACGTCGGTCAGCCCCACGCCCTCCTCTTCGGTGTTGGTGAAGCCGGTGACCCGCTTGCCCTCGACCAGCGGACGGCCGGCCGGGCTTTGGACGTGGCGCAGCACGCCCGGCGCATGGCACACCAGCGCGACCGGCTTGCCGGCCGCGACGAACGATTCGATCAGCGCGATCGAATTCCGGTCCTCGGCCAGATCCCACAGCGGGCCGTGGCCGCCCGGATAGAAGACGGTGTCGTAATCGGCTTGCCGGACCGAATCGAGGCGCACCGTGGCCGCCAACTGGGCATTGGCGGCGGCGTCCGCTTCGAAGCGGCGCGTCAAGTCGGTCTGGAACGACGGCTCGTTGCTTTTCGGGTCCAGCGGAGGCTGGCCGCCCTTGGGCGAGGCCAGCACCACCTCCACGCCGGCGTCCTTGAAGGTGTAGTACGGCGCGGCCAGCTCCTCCAGCCAGAAGCCGGTCTTGCGGCCGGTGTCGCCCAGGGTGTCATGGGAAGTCAAAACCATCAGTACTTTTTTCATGTCGTTGCTCCTAAAGTAAATCACGTCGCCACTATTAGACCGGTCGTCTATTTATATGGCGAAAAAAAAACATTTCCGGGGAAATGCATACCGATCGGCCGCTATTCGGGCGGCAGATCCAGAATCCTGCGGGTGGTCGCCATCGCGGTCTCGAACGGCGCGGTGTCACGCTCGATCTTGACCATGACGCTGGCGCCGAGCCAGAGTTGATACAGGCTCCGGGCGACCTCGCCGGCAGCGGCGTCGATCGTCAGCGAGCCCTCGGCCGCGCCGGCCTCGATGGCGCGCGCCAGCCGGTCGACGATGCCCGCCGTGCCCCGCTTCAGCGCCAGGCGCATGGCTTCGGACAAATCGGCCACCTCGGCGGCCAGCTTGACCGCGAGACATTTGCCCTGGCAATCGCAGAACGATTGCGTCTCGCGCCAGGCGGTCCAGTAATTCACCAGGCGCTGCGCCATCGTCAAGCCGGGTTGGCCCAGCGTCGCATCCAGATCGGCCAGATAGTCGTCGAAATAACTGTCGAGCATCGCCTCGCCGAACGCGTCCTTGGAGCCGAAGTAATGATAGAACGAACCCTTCGGCACCCCGGCGCTGGTCAGTATTTCATTGAGCCCCACCGCCGAAAAACCCTTGCCCGCCATGAGGCGCTGGCCGGTGGCCAGGATGCTCTCGCGGACATCGACCGATGCGTTGGTGGTTGCTGTGTTCATGTACGCACTATAGCAACGATTAGACCAGTCGTCTAGCGATATTTTCCGGACGCCCGCGTGAAGCAACGATACAGGCTATCGACGATCAGCACGGCGATCCAGATCGACCACAGCGTGTGCGTCAGGAAGTGCGCGCCGCGCAACTGCTGGATCCAGCCCACCGTGAAACCGAATACCAGCATCGCCGCCCCGGCCGCGGCGGCCTTGCGCGGCTTGTGCGGCAGCCAGAACACGGCCACCGCCAGCAGCCACAAGGCGCCGGGAACTCGCGTGGACAGGC
>DATMSN010000226.1:0-2354 GCA_035565375.1 Duganella sp.
CGCGGCAGCGGCGCGGCCGCCCTCCCGGCAAGACAAATAGATGCCTTCTGGCATACTATGCACACTTACCGTTTAGGCAAAATTACCTTCGAAAACAAGGACTTGCGCGGCCGGATGATGTTTCCGGGCGACAAAATCGCATCGCACAATAGAAGGTGTTTGATTAATTCGGGCATTCGGATCAAAGTGTCAACCTGAGCCGTGCATCGACCGATGGCGGGGAGACCAACATGAACCTTCTGCACCTGACCACACTGACAGCGCTGCTGGCCGCGGCCAACGCCGGCGCCCAAACCCCGCAAGCGGAAACCCCGGCGCCCGCCGTCCGGACGGCTTCGTCCGCCGGCGCGGCCACGCCGTATTCCGACTCCTATGTGCCGCGCTCGATGCGCCAGCCGCAGCGCGACATCGCGCCGGGCCCGGTGCTGCTGCGCTTCACCACCCTGCAAAAGCTGAAGAAACGCTTCGAGGACGCCGACGCCGACCGCAGCGGCACGCTGACGCGCGAGGAGGCGCGCCAGGCCGGCCTGACCATCGTCGACAAGAACTTCGACGGCATCGACACCGCGCAGCGCGGCCAGGTCAGCTTCGACGACCTGGACGCCTATCTGATCCAGCGCCGCGAGGAAGCGGGCGCGCGCTGAGCGCCGGCTGATGCTTATGCCGGCGGCGCGTCCCTGCGCGGCAAGGTCAGGCTGAACACCGCGCCCTCGCCCGGCGTGCTGGCCACCGTCAGCGTGCCCTCGTGCACCTCGGCCAGCTCGCGCGAAATATACAAGCCCAGTCCCAGCCCCGCCGGCACCTCGTTGCCGACGCCGCGCTCGTACGGTTCGAAGATCTTCTGCTGCTGCTCGGGATCGATGCCCGGGCCCTGGTCGCGCACCTCGACCCGCGCCACGTCCTGCTCGACCACCAGCGCCACCGCCACCGGCCGCTGCGCGCCGTAGCGCAGCGCGTTGGTCAGCAGGTTGACGACGATCTGCTCGATGCGGAACTCGTCCCACCAGCCGCTGACGGGGACGTCGGCCTCGAGGCTGATGACGCAGCCGGCCGTGGCGGCCTGCGGCGTCAGGTCGTGCACCACCCGCCGCAGCAGGCCCGACAGTTCCACCCAGCCCGGCCGCAGCGACAGCTTGCCGCTGCGGATGCGCGAGACGTCGAGCATGTCGTCGATCAGGCGGATGATGCTCTGGATCTGGCGGTCGTCGCGCGCCACCATGCGCTGCAACTGCTCGGCGCCGAAGGCGGCCATGTTGCCGCGCTCGAGCTGCATCTTGCGCAGCTGCGTCTCCAGGTACAAGGTGTTGAGCGGCGTGCGCATCTCGTGCGACACCATCGACATGAACTCGTCGCGCATGGCCAGCGCCCGTTGCAGCTGGGTCTGCGCGGCGTTCAGCTCGGCCAGGGTGGCCTCCTGCTTTTGCCGCGCCAGTTCCAGCGCCCGCACCTGCGCGCGCGTGGCCTCGCGCTGCTCGTACAGCGCGACGAACACCTCGACCTTGCTGCGCACGGCGCGCGAATCGAGCGGCTTGTAGAGCACGTCGACGGCGCCGGCCTCGTAACCCTTGAACGAGTAGTTGAGTTCCTTGCCGGCGGCGGTGACGAAGACGATCGGGATTTGCCGGGTGCGTTCGGTGCCGCGCATCAGCTCGGCCAGCTCGAAGCCGTCCATGCCGGGCATCTGCACGTCGAGGAAGGCCATCGCGAAGTCGTGCTGCAGCAGCAAGGCCAGCGCCTCCTCGCCGGAGCCGGCCTGGAAGATCTCGCGCCCGTCGCCGCGGATGACGGCGTTGAGCGCCTGCAGGTTTTCCGGCAGATCGTCGACGATCAGCAGTTTGGTCGGGTGCTCGGCTTGCATCAATTATTCTCCAGCATCAACAGCAGTGTGTGTATGTCGTCCAGCGACAGGATCAGGTCCGGCGCCCGCAAGCGGATGGCTTCCCTCGGCATCGTGGCCACCTCGGCCTCGTCAGGGTCCTGCGCCACGGTCAGGCCGCCGGCGCGGCCGATCGCGGCCAGGCCGGCGGCGCCGTCCTGATTGGCGCCGGTCAATAAAATGCCCAGCAAAGCCGGGCCGTAGGCGTCCGCCGCCGATTCCATCAAAAAATCGATCGACGGCCGCGCGAAATGCAGCGGCGCCTCGCAGCTGAGCGAAAAACTGCGGTCCGACTCGACCGACAAATGGTAGCCGGAACCGGCGAAATACAGCGTCCCGGACGACAGCGGCTCCTTGTCGGCGGCCTCGCGCACCGGCAGCGCCATGCGCTGGCGGAACACTTCGGCCAGCTGGCTTTGCCGGTTCTCCGGCAGGTGCAGCAGCGCCACCACCGCCCGGGCGTAACCGGCCGGCAGGC
>DATMSN010000227.1:0-5386 GCA_035565375.1 Duganella sp.
GACGGCCGGCATCCGCCGGAGACGCGCATGCTGGTGCAGCATCTGGCCCGGCTGCTGGAGGAAGGCGACGGCGCGGCCATCGACGTGCTCGAGCACTCGGCGACGGTGCTCGCGGCAAGCTTGGGAGTGGCGGTGTTCCAGGAGGTGACCGAGGCGGCGCATCAATTCGACTTCGAGGCGGCGCTGGCGGTGTTGCAGGCGGCGAAGCGCTGAGCGTCAGCGCGTGAATTCCTTCTCTTCGTCGAAGGCGTCGGCGCATTCCTTGTCGCAGAAGCGTTTGACATTGTCGAGCGGCTTTTCGCAATACCAGCACGAGCCCTTGGGCGGCAGCATCTGCCGCGTGCGGGCGGCCGAGGCGGGCGCCGGCATCGCGGGGGGCGCCATGCCGGCGCCATCGTCCGGTACGCTTTCTTGTGTCGGTTCCACGATCCCCTCCGTTCCAGACAGTGCTCAGGTCAACGTTGCAAGGTTACTTCAGCGGAATATCCCAGGCATGAGAATTCTCAAGGCCGTGCCGGTTTCAAGCGATGTGTTGGAAACCGAACACTCATCTGCGACGAATCAATCATAGCAGGTTCGGAGAACCGGCCACAGCCGCCGGAACGGCAACAACAGCCGCGCCGGCGGCGCCTCTCCAGAGCGGCGGATCGCCACGCCACGGGCGCTCATAGGGGATAAATATTTTTTAATTGAAAAGTCGAAAATGATAGTCAGCCGCTAGGAAATTGTAGCTTGGGGGCATCTCCGGCGGCCCCGCCGGCGGCGCAAGCGGCTATCATTACATCATTACTATTCCGCCTGGAAAGTTCGAATGTCCGACACCGTTCACGTTGCCCCGCCGTCCGCCGGCGGCCACACCCACCTGTCGACGCGCGCGCTGGCGCTCGCCGACCTCGGCCTGGTGGTGCTCGACGCCAGCCAGCGCATCGTCCTGTGGAACCAATGGATGGCCAGCCACTCCGGCCAATCCGCGCACCGCGTGCTCGGCAGCGATTTGTTCGACGTGTTTCCCGAATTGCGCGGCCAGCGGGTGGAGCAGGCCGTCCACAGCGCGATGCAGAGCAAGACGCCACAGCAGCTGTCGCCGGGGCTGAACCGCTCGCCCTTCCCCCTGTTCCCGACCGGCACCTGGGGCGGCGAACGCATCGAGCAGGCGGTGTCGGTGACGCCGTTCACGGAAGGCAAGGAGCGGTTTTGCCTGGTCCAGGTGAGCGACATCAGCAGCACCGTCGGGCGCGAACGCCAGCTGCGCGGCCAGGCCGAGGCGCTGCGCGCGCAATCGTACGTCGACGGGCTGACCGGCATCGCCAACCGGCGCCACTTCGACGTCGCGCTCGACCGCGAACTGCGTCGCGCCCAGCGCAACGACGGCCGGCTGTCGCTGCTGCTGATGGATATCGACTCGTTCAAGGCATACAACGACCACTTCGGCCACCAGCAGGGCGACGCCTGCCTGATCCTGGTCGCCGAAGCGTTCGCCGCCACGCTGCAGCGGCCGGCCGACCTGGCCGCACGCTACGGCGGCGAGGAATTCGGCGCCGTGCTGCCGGACACCTCGCCGGAGCAGGCGGCGTTGGTCGCCGAGACCATCCGCGCGCGCATCGCCGCACTGGAGGTGCCGCACGCGCCCGCCGCGATGCGTCCGTATGTGACAATGAGCATCGGCGTGGCCAGCTTCGTCAAGGACCGGCTGTGCACCGCCGAAACCATGCTGGCCGCCGCCGACGGCTGCCTGTATGCCGCCAAACACGCCGGACGCGATTGCGTCATCGTTCACAAACTGGAAGAAACCACCGCATGAAAATTCGCCTCGCCGCCATCCTGTCCGCCGCCGTCTCCGCCACGTTGGCGGCCCCGCTGGTTTTTGCCGCCCCGGCCGCCTGCACGGGCAAAGCGCCGTCCGGCGAACTGACCGCGCAGCGCATCGTCGCCGCCAACCCGGCGCGGTCGGAACCGGGCCTGTATGAAGGTCCGGTATGGATCAAGGACGCGCTGTATTTCTCGGACTTCACGTTCGGACCGGGCTTCCCGTCGCGCATCCAGAAGCTGGACGCCAGCGGCAAGGTCACCACCCTGATCGCCGACAGCGGCAGCAACGGCCTGGCGGTCGACGCGCAGGGCAACATCCTGGCGGCCACGCACAAGTACAAAAGCGTCTCGCGCTACACGATGGATGGCAAGCGCAGCGATGTCGTCACCAAGTACAACGGCAACGTCTTCAACTCGCCCAACGACATGGCGCTGGCCGCCGACGGCACCTTGTACTTCAGCGACCCGGCCTTCCAGCGCGACGCCGCGCCGGGCGGGCAGGACAAGACGCGCGTGTACCGCGTCGCGGTCGATGGCACGGTCACCGTGGTGGAAGACACGCTCACCAATCCGAACGGCGTATCGCTGTCGCCGGCAGGGGACGTACTGTATGTGAACGGTATGGTTGGCGAAAAAGGCGTGCTGCGCGCTTACCCCATCGTCGGCGGCAAGCCTGGCAAGGGACGCGACCTGGTCAACGGCCTGGGCATCCCGGACGGCATGGCGATCGACTGCCACGGCAACGTCTACGTCACCGAGCACACGGACCGGCGCATCCGCGTGTTCACGCCGCAGGGCAAGCAGATCGCCACGATCAAGGTCGACGCCAACGTCACGAACGCCGCGTTCGGCGGCGCCGACGGCAAGACGCTGTTCATCACCGGCGCCGGCGCGGTCTGGAAAATCGCGCTGGACGTCAGCGGCCTGCCGTACTGATCGCGCGACGGAACAAAGCTGATTCGCCATCGCGGGCTGGACCTCAACAATCCGCCACGCGACGCGAACCAACATCGGTGGCCACAATCCGAACCAAAATCCAAACCACGTAGGTCGGATTAGCGCAGCGTAATCCGACAAGCTCCGTCGACGGCCCATATCGAGTGACGGACCTGACCTCAACGCACTATCCGGGACACCCCAACGCCTGCCTTGCGTCCATTATGGAATTTTTTTGCCGCTTTAAAGTATCCGGTGCATATGCTGCACACGCAACTGACCACCCGGCGTGATTACGCCAAGAAAAAAACTTGGATACGGCGGATTGTGATTGCAGGGCGGGATCATCGGGCGGCCATGCGCTCGGCTTGTAAGGAGGCGATAGACAACATCGCCGTCACCACGAACCGCTAAAACCAATAAGAACTTTGGTAATAGCTCGCCCGTGTCAGGGTCGGGATAAAAGTGGGCATGCCGCCAGATTTCACCGACCGTAGGCATGGAAAATCACCTTTCGTCCGAAGCGCGACGTGCGATCCCCTTCGACTCGTTCGCGTACTCAAGAATAGCCGCGCGATGTGGGTCGTCATCTGAAATTGCAAGTTCGTATGGTATGACCGCCCTCGCGCCCGCGCCGTCGTTCCATACCCGATCCCAGGCTCCATTTTGAGCATGTGTGACATCGATCATGGTGGGAGAGCGAGTGGTTCTGAATCGCGCGGCTAGATCTTCCATAATGGAAATTTGCCTGGGAGTGAAATCCTCATCGATAAAATCCACGCCCTCGCGTGGTTTGACCGTTTCCCGCGTGTAATCAATTACCTTTTCCGGCACGATATCGACGACGGCACTCAGATCGTCGCCCAACATTTCCCACTCCTGCATGAGATCAACGGGAACCGGTCCAAATTTCCAAGCCTCATACTCAAACCCCGTCACACTCTTGCCGGTGAGCTTAAAGTGCTCGAAATCGAGAAGATATAGCAGTTTAAAAAGTTTAATTTTGCCGCACGCTTCCGTATTCTTCGCAAAGAATAGGACAGCGTTCCTTATACGGGATCTGGCAAGTTCGGGCTTCATCGCCCGATATTAGCATGGTTAAGACGCGCCACATTGGCAGTGCAGCCGATTAGGAATTTACCGATCAAAGGCAGAGCCCGTGTAGAAATGGTGGACCTGACCCCGGATTGTGCCGCCGGGTTACTTGCCGATGCAGAAGCGGCTGAAGATCACGCCCAGCAAATCATCCGACGAGAACGCCCCCGTGATGCTCGACAGCTGCGCCTGCGCCAGGCGCAGCTCCTCCGCGAACAAATCCAGCGACTGATCGTTTTGCGCCGCGTGCTCGCCGGCCCGCTCCAGATGCGCGCCGGCGTTCTTCAGCGCGATCAGGTGCCGCTCGCGCGCGAGGTACAACGATTCGCCCGTCTGCTGCCAGCCGGCGATGCGCAGCAATTCCTTGCGCAGCAGGTCGATGCCGAGGTTCTCGTGCGCCGACAGGTACACGTGCGTGGCGTCCGACATCGCGTCCACGCTCGGCTTGTGGCCCGATAAATCGATCTTGTTCCAGATTCGCAGCACCGGCACGCCCGCCGGGAACGCGGCGACGATGTTTTCATCCGCCCGCGACGGGCCGTGGTCGGCATCGAGCAGATGCAAAATCACATCGGCCTTGCCGACCTCGCCCCAGGTGCGCTCGATGCCGATGCGCTCGACCATGTCCACCGTCTCGTCCGCATGGCGGATGCCGGCGGTGTCGATGATGTTGAGCGGTATGCCTTCGATCTGGATCGTTTCGGTGACCTTGTCGCGCGTGGTGCCGGCGATCGGCGTGACGATGGCGACGTCCGAGCCGGCCAGCGCGTTGAGCAGCGACGATTTGCCGACGTTCGGCTGCCCCACCAGCACCACGCTCAAGCCTTCGCGCAGCAGCGCGCCCTGTGCCGCCTGCTTGAACACCTGGTCCAGCGCGGCGACGATGCCGGCCAGTTGGCCGCGCGCGTCCGATTTCTCCAGGAAGTCGATTTCCTCCTCCGGGAAGTCCAGCGTGGCCTCGACCAGCATGCGCAGCCCGGTCACGCCTTCGACCAGCTTGTTGACCGTCTTCGAAAACGCCCCCGACAGCGATTGCGACGCCGACTTGGCCGCCGCCTCGGTCGAGGCGTCGATCAGGTCGGCCACCGCCTCGGCCTGCGCCAGGTCGAGCTTGTCGTTCAGGTAGGCGCGGCGCGTGAATTCGCCCGGCTCGGCCAGCCGCAATCCCAGCCCGGCGCCCGCTTCCAGCACCCGCGCCAGCAGCAGTTGCAGCACGATCGGGCCGCCGTGG
Organism: Duganella sp.; assembly: GCA_035565375.1. Classification (GTDB taxonomy): domain Bacteria; phylum Pseudomonadota; class Gammaproteobacteria; order Burkholderiales; family Burkholderiaceae_D; genus Rugamonas. The sequence goes on from DATMSN010000227.1 coordinate 5,072, forward strand.
CCTTGCAGTTCCAGCACGTCCTCCCCGGTGTACGAGTTCGGCCCCTTGAACCAGATGGCGATGCCCTGGTCGATGATGCCGCCGTCGGCCTGCGTGAACGGGATGTAGGTGGCGTGGCGCGGCCGCAAGGCGGTGGTGCCGAACAGCGCGGCGATCAGCGGTTGCAGATTCTTGCCGGAGGCGCGCACGACGCCGATGCCGCCGCGTCCCGGTGCGGTGGCGATGGCGGCGATGGGGGAGGAGTCGATATTCATGAGAAATGATTGTAAAGGATTTGGGGACTAAACCCTTCACCCCGAACCGGAGGGGTCGTAC
>DATMSN010000228.1:0-6138 GCA_035565375.1 Duganella sp.
CTCCCGTGGGCGGCGGGCGGGACGGCGGACGGCGGGCGCAAGCCCGGCCGTCCGTTGCTTTTTGTGTCGACGGCATGTCATAAAGCAGCGGAGAACAGTGCGGAGCGGCTACAATTTGCCTAGCTCTTTCGCTCCAGGACCCCTAGTGCCATCCCGCTTACGCGCCATCCTTTCCCTCGTCGTGCTGCTGCTGGCCGCGCCGGCCGCCGCGCAGGACAAAATCACGCTGCGCCTCAAGTATCTGCACCAGTTCCAGTTCGCCGGCTACTACGCCGCGCTCGAGCAGGGCTATTACCGCGAGGCGGGGCTCGACGTGCGCATCCTCGAGGGCGCCGACGGCAACCAGGCCGAGCGCGACGTGTTGTCCGGCACGGCAGAGTACGGCGTGGCGGGCAGCAGCCTGCTGCTGGCGCGCCTGGCCGGCAAGCCGGTGGTGGTGCTGGGCGTGATCTTCCAGCATTCGCCGTTCGGCCTGGCGATGCGCCAGTCCGGTGGCGAGCCCGACATCCGCCGCCTGATCGGCAAGCGGGCCATGATCGGCCCCCTCAGCGACGAAGCCGGCAACACCGACGAACTGCTGGCCTATCTGGCCAAGGAGGGGGTGGCGATCGGCAGCATCCAGCGCGTGGCGCCCAGCTTCGATCCGCGCGACCTGGTCGACGGCAGGGTCGACGCCATGGCGGTCTACACGACCAACGAGCCGGACATGTTCGACCGGCTCGGCTTCCCCTACGACCTCTACAGTCCGCGCGCGGTCGGCATCGACTTCTACGGCGACAACCTGTTCACCAGCGAGCGCGAGATCGCCAGCCATCCGGCCCGGGTGCGCGCCTTCCGCGCCGCCAGCATGCGCGGCTGGCAATGGGCGATGAGCCACCAGGACGAGACCGTCGACCTGATCCTGAACAAGTATTCGCGCCGCAACGACCGCGCGCACCTGCTGTACGAGGCGCGCCAGATGGTCGGGCTGGTGCAGCCGGTGCTCGTCGAGATCGGCTACATGAACCCGGAGCGCTGGCGCCACATCGCCGACGTCTACGCCGGGCTGGGCATGCTGCCCAAGGCGGTCAGCTTCGACGGCTTCCTGTACGACGGCGATGACAAGCGCGGCAGCCTGGTGTGGCTGTACCGGGTGCTGGGCGCGGTCGCGGTGGCGCTGGCGCTGGCGGCGGCCGTCCACTTCAGCCTGCTGGCGCGCGAGCGCAAGCGCGCGCTCGACGCCATCCGCAAGGGCGAGCAGCGCTTCCGCACGATGTTCGAGGCCTCGCCGCTGGGCATCGCGCTGATCGACTCGGTCAGCTACGAGTACCGCGACCTGAACCTGCGCTACCTCGACATCGTCGGCCGCTCGCAGCAGGAGCTGCGCAGCGGCCGCTGGCTCGACATCGCCCACCCGGACGACGCCGCCCAGATCAAGGCGCAGATGGCGCTGTTGACGGCGCAGCGGCAGAGCGGCTTCAAGGCCACCAGCCGCATGTTCCGGCCCAACGGCGAGACGGCCTGGATCGAGATGTCGATCACCGTGCTCGACACCGAGGCGGCCGGCCATCCGCACCACCTGTGCATGATCGAGGACGTCACGGCCAAGAAGCACAGCGAGACCCTGATCTGGCAGCAGGCCAACTTCGACGCGCTGACGCAGTTGCCCAACCGCCGCATGTTCCACGACCGGCTGGCGCACGACATCGTCAAGAGCCAGCGCGAGCGCTCCAGCCTGGCCGTGCTGTTCATCGACCTCGACCACTTCAAGGAGGTCAACGACACGCTCGGCCACCACCAGGGCGACATCTTGCTGGTGGACGCGGCGCGCCGCATCAGCGCCTGCGTGCGCAAGTCCGACACGGTGGCGCGCCTCGGCGGCGACGAGTTCACCGTGATCCTGTCGACCCTGGGCCAGACCGACCGGGTCGAGCTGATCGCCCAGCAGATCATCGACAGCCTGCGGGCGCCGTTCGCGCTGGGGCAGGAGCAGGCGTTCGTGTCGGCCAGCATCGGCATCACCTTGTACCCGGACGACGCGCGCGACATCGGCGACCTGCTCAAGCACGCCGACCAGGCGATGTACGCGGCCAAGGGGGCCGGGCGCAACCGCTACAGCTTCTTCACGCCGGCGTTGCAGGTGGCCGCGCTCAACCGCATGCGCCTGACCAACGATTTGCGCGGCGCGCTCGCCGGCGGGCAGTTCGCGCTGTACTTCCAGCCGATCGTGCACCTCGAGAGCGGGCGCGTGCACAAGGCCGAGGCGCTGATCCGCTGGAACCATCCGCAGCGCGGCGTCGTCAGCCCGCTGGAGTTCATCCCGCTGGCCGAGGCGAGCGGCCTGATCTGCGACATCGGCGAATGGGTGTTCCGCCAATCGGCGCAGTGGGTGCGGCGCTGGCGGCGCGAGCATCATCCGGATTTCCAGGTCAGCATCAACCAGTCGCCGCTGGAGTTCCAGCGCGAGGATGGCAGCTACGAGGCCTGGGTCGAGCACCTGCGGACGCTGGAGCTGCCGGGGCAGTCGGTGGTGGTGGAGATCACCGAAGGTTTGCTGCTCGACGCCAGCACGGCCGTCAGCGACAAGCTGCTGCAGCTGCGCGACGCCGGCATCCAGGTGGCGCTGGACGACTTCGGCACCGGCTACTCGTCGCTGTCGTACCTGAAGAAGTTCGACATCGACTACCTGAAGATCGACCGCTCGTTCACGCGCAACCTGGCGCCCGATTCGAGCGACATGGCCTTGTCGGGGGCGATCATCGTCATGGCGCACAAGCTGGGGTTGAAGGTGATCGCCGAAGGGGTGGAGACGCCCGAGCAGCGCGCCCTGCTGGCCGCCGCCGGCTGCGACTACGGCCAGGGCTACCTGTTCGCCAAGCCGATGCCGGCCGACGAGTTCGACGCCTTCCTCAAGTCTGCGTGTTGTCATAGTCCTGGCTGCGGGGATAGGTAAAGTTCATCGAGGCTCATTTCGATAGCGCTCCACCTAAAATGAAAACCGGGACTACAATTAAGCTCATAACGGTGGGCCGCTGGATGTCGACGTTTGAATACGACGCGATGTTGAGCTCGGGAATGGTGCAGGAAAGCTACAGCGGCACGACCCACGTACTGTTTCCCCCGGACTTACATTCGTTTTCACGTCAGGCGCGGGCAGGAGACGTTTACGTGGAGTTCGACGTGCCGGAAGATTGTCTGGCAGTCACCGGCTGTGGCTGGGCGAAGATCATAGGTCCGCAGTCGCTTGAAGGTCGGGTTGCCGCTCGCAATGGTCGGCCGCTTCCGAAAATGCCGGTTGCCATTAATCTTCGGCACTTGGCTAGCAAGACGCTTTAATGGAGGTACTCAAATGTTGAATACTTTTTACTATTGGGCGCAGGAAGCTATCGCCGGCTTACCCGCCGGGGTCGAGGCTCACTTGACGCCGGGAACGGTGTCGGGAAATACCGCTGCCAGAATTGATTTCGACACACCAGTACGCATGGGGCGTATCACGTGCTGGGACAGTGGCAATTTTTACGCCGAAATTCTCGATACCCGGTCTGGGCAGAACCTCTTGGACCGCCACGGAAAGGTCGACTCCGTTGCCGGCCTCAGCTCACTGTTGGTGACGTTTCTTGAAATGCTGAAACCATCACGCGGCCAGACCGCCGCGATGTAGGCCAGCGCCATAGGCCACGCACGGGCGCCTGCGGCCCTTGCATGGCGATGACGTCTCGGACCTCCCATTCCCTGGCCGGCCGCCCGGCCATTCGACCGTTGCCGGGTGTGGCGTGCCAAAAAGTAAGGCGCGGACGGCGTCCCGCCGGAACGGCGATAATAGCTATCCCATATGCCTGCGTCATAGCTAAAACAAATTGAAACTATTGGAACAATCAATTTTGCATATGGGCTAAAAAGCCGTACACTGGCGTCTCAATGATTCACAACCCCTACGAGGAAACCACAATGTCTCTGATCAATACCCAAGTAAAACCATTCAAGGCAACCGCATACGCTAACGGTAAGTTCATCGACGTGAGCGACGAATCCCTGAAGGGCAAGTGGTCCGTTCTGATGTTCTACCCGGCCGACTTCACCTTCGTGTGCCCAACCGAACTGGAAGACCTGGCCGATCACCAGCCTGAATTCGCCAAGCTGGGCGTGGACGTCTACGGCGTGTCGACCGACACCCACTTCGCGCACAAAGCATGCCACGACACCTCGGACGCGATCAAGAAAGTGAACTATCCGCTGATCGGCGACCCGACCGGCACGCTGTCGCGCAACTTCGAAGTCATGATCGAAGAAGAAGGCCTGGCGCTGCGCGGCACCTTCGTCATCAATCCTGAAGGCCAGATCAAAGTGATGGAAGTGCACGACAACGGCATCGGCCGCGACGCGTCGGAACTGCTGCGCAAAGTCAAAGCCGCGCTGTACGTCGCTTCCCACCCAGGCGAAGTGTGCCCGGCCAAATGGACCGAAGGCGCAGCGACCCTGACCCCATCGCTGGACCTGGTCGGCAAGATCTAAGTTGCAAAGCTGAGCTTGAAGCACGCAGCACACAAGTAGTTACCGCGATGCCGGACCGGGCGTCCGGCCCGGCATACGCCTAAATATTTGTAAAAAGGAAGAAAAAATCATGTTGGACGCAAATCTCAAAGCCCAGTTGAAAACCTACCTGGAAAAAGTGGTGCAACCGATTGAGATCGTCGCCTCGCTCGACGACAGCGCCAAGGCCCGCGAGATGGAGGAACTGCTCCAGGAAATCGTCCTGTTGAGCGACAAGATCACGCTGGTCAAGCGCACCGACGACGCCGAACGCAAACCGTCGTTCAGCATCAACCGCCCCGGCACCGATATCGGCGTGCGTTTCGCCGGCATCCCGATGGGCCACGAATTCACCTCGCTGGTGCTGGCGCTGCTGCAGGTCGGCGGCCACACCATCAAGTTCGACGACGCCGTGATCGAGCAGATCCGCAACCTGGACGGCGATTACGCGTTCGAAACCTTCATCTCGCTGACCTGCCACAACTGCCCGGAAGTGGTGCAGGCGCTCAACGCGATGTCGGTGATTAACCCGCGCATCAAGGTCACCACCATCGACGGCGGCGTGTTCCCGAAAGAAGTCGAAGCGCGCCAGATCATGGCGGTACCGATGATGTTCCTGAACGGCCAGCATTTCGGCCAGGGCCGCACCAACGTCGAAGAGATTTTGGCGAAACTGGACACCAACGCCGGCGCCCGCCAAGCGGCCGAGCTGAGCAAGAAAGACGTGTTCGACGTGCTGATCGTCGGCGGCGGTCCCGCCGGCGCCGCGGCGGCCGTCTACGCCGCCCGCAAAGGCATCAAGACCGGCGTGCTGGCCGAGCGTTTCGGCGGCCAGGTGCTCGACACCCTGGCGATCGAGAACTTCATCTCGGTCAAGGAAACCGACGGTCCGAAATTCGCCGTGGCGCTCGAGCAGCACGTCAAGGAATACGAAGTCGACATCATGAACACCCAGCGCGCCGCCAAGCTGGTGCCGGGCAAGCTGATCGAAGTGCAGACCGCCAGCGGCGCGACCTTGAAGGCCAAGTCGGTGATCCTGGCGACGGGCGCGCGCTGGCGCGAGATCAACGTGCCGGGCGAGAAGGAATACCGCAACCACGGTGTCGCCTACTGCCCGCACTGCGACGGTCCGCTGTTCAAGGGCAAGCGCGTGGCGGTCATCGGCGGCGGCAACTCCGGCGTCGAGGCGGCGATCGATTTGGCCGGCCTGGTCAAGCACGTCACGCTGATCGAGTTCGGCGCCGAGCTGCGCGCCGACGCGGTGCTGCAACGCAAGCTGCGCAGCCTGGCCAACGTCACCGTGATCACCTCGGCGCAGACCACCGAGATCCACGGCGACGGCAAGATCGTCAACGGCCTGAGCTACAACGACCGCGTGTCGGGCGAAGCGAAGAAGGTCGAGTTGGAAGGCGTGTTCGTGCAGATCGGCCTGGTGCCGAACACCGAGTGGTTGAAGGGCACCCTGGCCTTGTCGCGCCACGGCGAGATCGAAGTGGACGCCCGCGGCCAGACCTCGATTCCGGGTGTGTTCGCCGCCGGCGACGTCACCACGGTGCCGTACAAGCAGATCATCATCGCCACCGGCGAGGGCGCGAAGGCGGCGTTGTCGGCCTTCGATCACCTGATCCG
>DATMSN010000229.1:0-1782 GCA_035565375.1 Duganella sp.
CTAGGCCGCCGCTTCCTCGTCGCGCCGGTACTTGATGCACCAGTCGACAAAGCTGCGCAACGCGGCCGACATGTGCTTGCGGCTGGGGTAGTACAGGTGGAAACCCGGGATCGCCGGGCACCATTCCTCCAGCAGCCGCACCACCTTGCCTTGGCGGATGTGCTCGCGGGCGTAGAACTCGTGCACGAAGGCGATGCCCACCCCGTCGCGCGCCGCGTCCACCATCATCTCGTCGTCGTCGAGCACCAACGGGCCGTTGACGCTGACGGTCACGTCCTCGCCGGCGCGTTCGAACTCCCACGAATAGATCACGCCGCTGGGGAAGCGGCGGCCGATGCACGGCATGCCGCGCAAGTCGAGCGGCGTCTCGGGCCGCCCGTGCACGGCCAGGCATTCCGGCGAGGCGACGACGGCGAACCGCAGCGCCGCCCCGATCGGCACGGCGACCATGTCCAGCGCCAGGCTCTCGCCGAAGCGCACGCCGGCGTCGTAGCCTTGGGCGACGATGTCGACCAGCTGGTCGTCGGTGATGACCTCGATCGTGACGTTCGGATGGACCTTGAGGAAGCCGCTGAGCATCGGCGCCAGCAACAGGCGCGCCGCCGGCCGCGGCACGTTCAGCCGCAACGTGCCCTGGATCGTGTCGCGAAAACCGTTGATCTCGTCGAGCGCCTGCTCCAGGTCCTGCAGCACACGGCTCACGCGCGCGTACAAATGCTTGCCGGCCTCGGTCGGCTCGACGCTGCGCGTGGTCCGGTTCAGCAGGCGGATGCCCAGCCGCGCCTCCAGCGCGCGCATGGTGTGGCTCAGCGACGAGGCGGTGACGTTGCGCTCTTCGGCCGCCTTGCGGAAGCTGCGGTGGCGGGCGACGGCGATGAATACTTCGAGGTCGTTGAGGTCATGGCGCATAGGGTTGATTCGGAATAATTGGGACGGTGGCCATACCGTGGAGGTGACGAGCTGCGGAGGAGCTTTTCGCAGTATTGCTGTTGATCTGCATCAAACAAGCCGCTTCATTAATGAAATATTTTCAGTGGTACAAGTGGTTTACCGCTGATTGTGTTGATCATAAAGCAAATATATCATCTTTTCCACTATATCCAGACGGAGGAAATGATGAAACAGCGGAAATTAGGGAATGGCGGCTTGCAGGTTTCGGCCATCGGCCTGGGGTGCATGGGCATGAGTTTCGCCTACGGTGGCGGCGACGACGCGGCCTCCGCGCGCACCCTCGAGCGCGCCGTCGACCTGGGGGTGACGTTCTTCGACACGGCCGAAGTCTATGGCCCCTACGTCAACGAGGAGCTGGTCGGCAAGGCGCTCGGCGCCGTGCGCGGCAAGGTGCGGATCGCCACCAAGTTCGGCTTCCGCATCCTGCCGCACGGCCAGGGCATGGAGCGCATGGCCGGCGTCGACAGCCGGCCCGAGCATATCCGCGAGGCGGTGACGGGCTCGCTGCGGCGGTTGGGCGTCGAGGCCATCGACCTGCTGTACCAGCACCGGCCCGATCCGTCCGTGCCGGTCGAGGACGTGGTCGGCGCGATGGCCGACCTGGTGCGCGAGGGCAAGGTGCTGCACCTGGGCCTGTCGGAGGTGTCGGCCGCGACCGTGCGCCGGGCCCACGCGGTCCATCCGATCGCCGCCGTGCAAAGCGAATACTCGCTGTGGAGCCGCGACCCCGAGCCCCACGTGCTGCCCGTGTGCCGCGAACTGGGCATCGGCTTCGTGCCGTACAGCCCGCTGGGCCGGGGCTTCCTGACCGGCGCCATGAAGTCGACCGAC
>DATMSN010000230.1:0-2071 GCA_035565375.1 Duganella sp.
AATCAGCCAGCTTGGCCGCCAACTGCTGCACCTTGGCCGGATCGGCTTTCACCGCCAGCGCGATCGCGCGGCCGTAATTGGCGTCGGCCTTCTGGAAATACGACAGCATCGTGTATTTGACGCCATCGTCCTTGACCTGCCCCAGGTCCCCGGCCAGGTTGCTAACCAGATTGGCCTGCTGCTGCGCCGTCAGCGAACGATAAAAATCACCCGCCTGCGCAAAATTGCGCGTCTTGGCGATGCGCGCCTGCTGCGTCGTGCCGGTCAGCGCCAATTGGCTGGACTTGTACTGGGCGCTGTCGGTCAGCGGCGCGTGCTCGCTGGGCTGATAATTGACCTCGCCTTTGCGCGCGCCGCTGTTGGCCGCGCCGTCCTGGTTGTAGTTGGCGGCGGCCGTGCGCGGACGGTTGATCGGCAGTTGCAGGCCGTTGGCGCCGAGGCGGTGCAGCTGCGTGTCGGCGTACGAGAACAGGCGCCCCTGCAGCATGCGGTCCTCCGACGCTTCGATGCCCGGCACCAGGTTCGACGGCGCCATCGCCGATTGCTCGGTCTCGAGGAAGACGTTGTCCGGGTTGCGGTTCAACGTCATCGTGCCCACTTTTACCTCCGGCACGCTGCCCGGCCAGATCTTGGTCGCGTCAAGCCCGTTGAAATCGAGCTTGGCCAGTTGTTCCGGCGTCAGCACCTGCACGTACAAATCCCATTTCGGGAAGCGGCCCTCCTTGATGGCGGCGATCAGATCGCCCGTCATGTGGTTGAAGTCGCGCCCCTGGATCTCCGACGCTTCCTTGGCCGTCAGCGTTTTTTCGCCCTGCAGCGATTTCCAGTGGAACTTGACATAGTTGACCTGGCCCTTGGCGTTGACGAATTTATAGGCGTGCACGCTGTTGCCGTCCATTTCGCGGTAGCTGGCCGGCGTGCCCTGGTCCGAGTACACGCGCGTCAGCATGTGGGTCGATTCCGGCTGGTGCGAGAAGAAATCGAAGAACCGGTTCGGGTCCTGCACGTTGGTGTCCGGCGACGGCTTGAGCGAGTGCACCATGTCCGGGAACTTGATGGCGTCGCGGATGAAGAAGATCGGCAGGTTGTTGCCGACCAGGTCCCAGTTGCCTTCCTTGCTGTAAAACTTGGTGGCGAAGCCGCGCGGGTCGCGCAGCGTCTCCGGCGAGTGGTTGCCGTGGATGACGCTGGAGAAGCGCACGAACACCGGCGTCTCCTCGCCCGGCTTGAACACGGCCGCGCGGGTCAGGTCGGAGATGTCCTTGCTGGCGACGAAGACGCCGTGGGCGCCGGTGCCGCGCGCGTGCACCACGCGCTCGGGCTGGCGCTCGCGGTCGAAGCGCTGCAGTTTCTGGATCAGTTGGACGTCCTGTAGCAGCACCGGGCCGTTGGGGCCGGCCGTCTGCGAATTCTGGTTGTCGCCGATGGGCGCGCCGTTGTCACGCGTCATGACAGTGCCGGGGGCGTTCTGGGCGGCGGCGCCGCCGATGCCGGCCACCGCCGTCATGGCCAGTGCGGCCAGGCGACGGACGAGCTGAGTCGATTTCATGGGATCTCCCTTTTGATGATGATGTGAAAGTTAACCTTAACGCTTGAGCCATTATTGTCAAAATCAATTATTTATATGAAACCGATAGATTTCTTTGCTTTATGATTCGATGGCAATGAACATTGCCTGTTTGGCAGGTTCTGCGCGCTGGACGGATTGGCTCGCAGATGGCATGCTTGGGGGAGCTTTCAGACCAGCACGGGGTAGGTAATGCGGCATTTGCGCGGCGCGGTGATTTTTTCGAGGACCTTGACGGCCCGCGCATGGCAAGCGTTTTCGCCGGCATGGTTGGCTTTGTGCTGCCTGTGCGCGTCCGCCGCCGCCGAGCAGATGTCGCTGCGCCAGTTCGGCCAGGCCGACGGCCTGGCCAACCAGGCGGTCACCGCGATCGTCCAGGACGGTGACGGCTATCTGTGGGTCGGCACCGAGAACGGCTTGTTCCGCTTCGACGGCGCGCGCTTCAGGCGCTATGGCAAGCGCGATGGTTTGCCGGCGCCGTTCGTCACCGCGCTGGCGACCGAC
>DATMSN010000231.1:0-2860 GCA_035565375.1 Duganella sp.
CCGCCGGACGCGGTGGCCCGGTTGGCTGGCGTGTCGCCGAGGCAGCTGGTGGCGGCGCCGTCCTACCTGCGCCTGCGCGGCCAACCGCGCCAGCCGGGGGAACTGGCGGACTTCGATTACATTCGCTTCGCCTGGCTAGCCGATGGCGACATGCTGACGCTACACAGCGGCGACAAGATTGAAAGCGTGGCCACGCGCGGCCGTTACCGTGTCAACCACGCGCTGGCGATCCGCGAGAGCCTGGCGGCCGGCGGCGGCATCGGATTGTGTCCGCTATGGCTGGTGCAGGATTTGCTCGACAGCGGGGCGCTGGTGCGCGTGCTGCCGGAGTGGGAGGGCCAGCCGCAGGCGCTGCACCTGCTGTCGCCGTCGCGCCGCTATCAGCCGCTGCGCGCGCGATTGCTGCTCGATCATCTGGCTGCACATATCGCACAATTGCCGGGCTACGCCAACACGCACCCCCCAACCCGGAATCCTTGAACGGGACGCGGGCGCCGCCACCATGGGGTCTGACCCGCCCGGGTCAGACCCCGCCCGGCGGTGCGGGTTTGCCGCGCCGTTCGTGCTGCCACAGCACGTCGCTGCCGCCGCCGAAGCGGTTCAGCACCCGCGACAGCACGAACATCAGGTCCGACAAGCGGTTCACGTACTGGCGCGGATGTTCGTGGATGGTTTCGGCCTTGCCCAGCGTGACGATGGCGCGTTCGGCGCGGCGGCATACGGTGCGGCACACGTGCGCCTGCGACGCCGCGCGAGAGCCGGCCGGCAGGATGAATTCGGTCAGCGCCGGCAGGGTGGCGTTGTACTTGGCCAGCAGCGTGTCGAGCCGCTCGACGTGCGCCTCGGTGATCATCTGGTAGCCGGGGATGCACAATTCGCCGCCCAGATCGAACAGGTCGTGCTGGATCGTCACCAGCTCCTCGCGCAGGTCGGCGGGCATGTCCTCGCACAGCAGCAAGCCGATGTGCGAGTTCAGTTCGTCGACCTCGCCGATGGAGTGGATGCGGACGCTGTCCTTGTCGGTGCGGCTGCCGTCGCCAAGGCCGGTGGTGCCGCCGTCGCCGGTGCGGGTGGCGATTTTCGATAGTCGGTTGCCCATTGTTGTTCCTGAGTGCCATGAAAGTGGGAGCTGAGCCAGCAGGATAGCGTAAAGCCGTCCCCGTTGTCGCTCATATTGTCGCTTCTTCTCCGGTTTGTGCTTACAATCGATACCTGACCAAGTGCTTCCAGGTGACCGCCCCATGAACACTGCCGTTCCCGCTCCAGCCATGCTGGCCGATATCGCCGCCCGCCGCGCGCAGGTCGCCGCCGCGCTGCTGCATGTGCTGGCGCCCAGCGCCATTTTGTCCGCGCCCGAAGATACCCGCCCTTACGAATGCGACGGCCTGGCCGCCTACCGTCAGTTGCCGATGATCGTCGTGCTGCCCGATAGCGAGGCGCAGATCGTCGCCGTGTTGGGCGTGTGCCGCGAATTGAATGTGCCGATCGTGCCGCGCGGCGCCGGCACCGGCCTGTCCGGCGGCGCGATGCCGATCGCCGATGGCGTGGTGCTGTCGACCGCGCGCCTGAACCGCATCGTGCGCATGGACGCGTATTCGCGCACGGCGGTGGTCCAGCCGGGCGTGCGCAACCTGGCGATCTCGGAGGCGGCGGCGCGGCACAACTTGTACTATGCGCCCGATCCGTCGTCGCAGATCGCCTGCACCATAGGCGGCAACGTGGCGGAGAACTCGGGCGGCGTGCATTGCCTGAAGTACGGCCTGACGGTGCACAACGTGCTGCGCGTGCGCATGGTGACCATCGACGGCGATGTCGTCGAGCTGGGCGGCGAGGCGCTCGATGCGCCGGGGCTCGATCTGCTGTCGGTCTTCATCGGCTCGGAGGGCATGCTCGGCATCGTGACCGAGGTGACGGTCAGGTTGATTCCCAAGCCGGCGACGGCGCGGGTGATCATGGCGTCGTTCGGCCAGGTGGTGGACGGCTGCGAGGCGGTGGCCGCGCTGATCGCGGCGGGCATCATCCCGGCCGGGTTGGAAATGATGGATCAAACCTCGTCGCGCATGGTCGAGCCGTTCGTGCGGGCGGGCTATGACACCGACGCCGCCGCGATCCTGCTGTGCGAGGCCGATGGCACCGCCGAGGAGGTGGAGGAGGAGATCGCCCGCATGTCGGCCGTGCTGCAAACGGCCGGCGCCAGCGCGATCGCCGTGTCGCAGTCGGAGGCGGAGCGGCTGAAGTTCTGGTCCGGCCGGAAGAACGCCTTTCCGGCGGCCGGCCGCATCTCGCCGGACTATTACTGCATGGACGGCACGATTCCGCGCAAGCGCCTGGGCGAGGTCCTGACCGGCATCGCGCAGATGGAAACCAGGTACGGACTGCGCTGCGCCAACGTGTTCCATGCCGGCGACGGCAACCTGCATCCGCTGATCCTGTTCAACGCCAACGTCCCCGACGAATTCGAACGCGCCGAGGCCTTCGGCGCCGAGATCCTGGCGCTGTGCGTGGCGGTGGGCGGCACCATCACCGGCGAGCATGGGGTGGGCATCGAAAAGATCGATTCGATGTGCGTGCAGTTCGCGCCGTCCGAGCTGGAGGCGTTCTTCTCGGTCAAGCGCGCGTTCGATCCCGCCGGCCTGCTCAATCCGGACAAGGCGATACCGACCCTGAACCGCTGCGCCGAATTCGGCAAGATGCGCGTCAGCGGCGGCGCGCTGCCGTTCGCCCATTTGCCGCGTTTTTAAACGGAGCCACATGACCGACGCATCGACCGACTCGTTGACCGACTCGTTGACCGACATCGCCGCGCGGTTCAGCGCGCGCATCGCCGCCGCCACCGCCGCCGGCACGCCGCTGCGCATAC
>DATMSN010000232.1:0-3633 GCA_035565375.1 Duganella sp.
GAAATGAAACGATTGCATTTCATTTTAGTTTGGACTAGCATGCCGTGATTCGATATCATTAGCCGCCATGAAAATCACCGACCCACACCCCATCGCGCCGGAAGCGCCGGACTGCCCCGACGAGGCCGTCGCCGATCCGGCCTCGCCCTGCTACGGCAAGACCGCCGGCCGTCCGCGCGCGGCCGACAAGGAGGCGCGCCAGCTGGCGCTGCTGCACACGGCCGCGCAACTGTTTTTGGAAAAAGGGTACAGCAAGGTCAGTCTGGAAATGATCGCGCGCGAGGCGCATGTGGCGGTACGCACCATCTACGTCAAGTTCGGCGGCAAGGCCGGGCTGCTGAGCGCGGTCATCAGCAAGGGGCGCGCGCGCTTCTTCGCCGACATGACCAGCATGGAGACGGACCCGCGCCCGCTGGAAGAGATTCTGGCCGACTTCTCGCTGCGTTTTCTGGAACTGGTGTCGCTGCCGTCGTTCGTCAGCCTGCACCGGATGGTGGTGGCCGAGGCCACAAGCACGCCGGAGCTGGCCGACACGTTCTACCAGGCCGGGCCGCGGCAATCGCGCGAGCAATTGACGCGCCTGTTCGTGCGGCCGGAGATCCGTGCGCGGCTGCGGCCGGAGCTGCCGCTGGAGCTGCTGGCCGTGCACCTGACCAACTGCCTGCTCGGCGACCACATGGCGCGCCTGTTGTTCCCGGACGAGCGGCCGCCGACCACGGATGAGCTGCGCCAACGCGCGGCGATGGGGCTCGATCTGTTCCTGCGCAGCGTGCTTCGTTAGACGCTGTGCAATTTTGCCGTTTGTTCTATACTTGTTTTTTCAATTGGAGCGCACATGAGCAAAATGAATCGGCTGGACTGGAGCAAACAAGTAACGCTCATGAATGAGCGCATCAAGAATTTCCAGGCCAATCCTGGACAGGAGCAGCTGGACGCGGTGATCCAGGAGTTGAAGGCCTACGCGGAAGCCGCGCGCACGGGCGGCATCGAAATCCCGACCCGCTTCACGGTCAATTAACTCCGGGGTCAGGTCCACCATTGCTACACGAGCTTATCTGTAAGCCGCTGGCGGCGCGTGGCGGATTACGCCCCGGCTGCGGCGATAGCCTTCCTCGCCCAGGCGAGGAGCTGCTCGGAATCGTCCATCAGGAACTCCGGCGCCGTATAGAACTTGCGCACCAGGACAAGTCCCTTTTTGGTGGAATAAGAAAACGGCTGCGCGCCGTGCGCTTCGAATTCGGCGCGCGTGGCGTCGCCGGCGCGCAGGTAAAGCGAATTACCCATCACCCAGGCGAACTGCTTGCCGTGCCAGCTGAACGCGCGTCCACCGAAAAACACCGCATCGGACACACCGCCCAAAGGCGCGAACTGCTCGCGCATATGGACGACGAATTCAGCGCTGGCGGCCACCGTTATTTACGCGACATCGCGACCAGCGCGTCCAGCACCTGCAGCGTGGCCTGGTTCAGCTGCTGGCGCGGAATCTGACCTGGATTGCTGCCATCGACCATTGTCGGATTGGTCAGGTAGCGGCCATTGACGATCAAGGTCGGCGTGCTGTTGACCTCATAAGTGGCGGCCACGCGGCCGGCGTTCTTCAAGCGCGTGATGATCGCGAACGAGTTGTACACGGCCTCGAACTTCTGCTTGTCGATGCCGTTCTTGACGGCCCAGTTGATGTTGTCCTCGTCGCTCTTCAGACGCTGGCGCTCGACGTGCCAGGTGCTCAGCACCTTGGCGTGCATCGACTCTTCCAGCTTCATCGCCTCCAGCGTCAGGAACAGGTGCGCTTCCGGATCGTTGGCGCCGGTCAGCGGCAGGTGGATGCGGCGGAACACGATGTTATCACCCTGCTTCTTCACCCATTCCAGCATGGCCGGTTCGAGCGCGTAGCACGCCGGGCAGTGATACATGAAGAATTCGATGACCTCGACTTTTTTACCCTCGGCCTGCACCGGCTGCGGCGCCTTCAGGGTGGTGTACTCGGCGCCGTTCTTCGGCGCGGTCGGCGAGGCAAAGGCGGCACCGGCCATCAGGGCGGCGGCGGCGAAAACGAGTTTCAAGCGAAGCATGGTTATCCTTTAAAAAAAATCTGCAATGGGAATATACCAGCTTCCCGCGCCGTGCGGCGACCATGCCCGCCCAAAACCACCCTAAGCTACAATTGCTAACAATTGAGCCACCCGGAACCTCCATGAAAATGAAACCGTTCGCCCTCGCCGCACTGACATTGTCACTGGCCGGTTGGAGCGCCGCCGGCGCGGCGCCGCTGTCGCCCACCGAACAGCAAATCGTCGCCGAGGTCAAAGCCCGTTCTCCACAAGGGCTGCAGCTGCTGGAGCGCTCGGTCAACATCAACAGCGGCACGATGAATCACGAAGGCGTGCGCGCGGTCGGCCAGCTGTTTCGCGAGCAGTTCGACCAGTTGGGCTTTGCCACGCGCTGGATCGACATGCCGCCCGCCGTGCAACGCGCCGGCCACCTGGTCGCCACGCGCGAGGGCAAGCAGGGCAAGCGCCTGCTGCTGATCGGCCATCTCGACACGGTGTTTGAAAAGGACAGCCCGGTGCGGCTGTGGAAGCGCGACGGCGACCGCGTGCGCGGCCAGGGCGTCAACGACATGAAGGGCGGCGACGTCGTCATCATCGAAGCGCTGCGCGCGCTGCACAAGGTCGGCGCGCTGGACGGCACCACCATCACCGTCATGTTCACCGGCGACGAGGAAAACGCCGGCGAGCCGATCGACGTCTCGCGCGGCGACATGGTGGCCGCCGCCAAACGCAGCGACATCGCGCTCGCCTTCGAGGGCACGGTGCGCGACAAGAACGGCAAGGACACCGGCACCATCGGCCGTCGCGCGTCGTCGTCGTGGGATCTGGAGGTCAAGGGCAAGCAGGGACACACCAGCGGCATCTTCACCGAGAGCGCCGGCTACGGCGCGGTGTACGAGGCGGCGCGCATCCTCGACGGCTTCCGCCAGCAGGTGGTCGAGCCGGACCTGACCTTCAGCCCCGGCCTGATTTTGGGCGGCACCGACATCGACGTCGACGCCACCGGCGCCAAGGGCCGGGCCGCCGGCAAGACCAACGTCATCTCCAGGGTGGCAACCGTCAAGGGCGATCTGCGCTACCTGAGCTACGAACAGCGCGACCGCGCGCGCGCCAAGATGCGCGCCATCGCCGCCCAGAACCTGCCGGGCACCAGCGCCAGCATCGTGTTCCACGACGCCTACCCGCCGATGACGCCGACCGCCGGCAACATCGCCATCCTTAAGACGTATTCGCAGGCCAGTAGCGACGCCGGCCTTGGCGAGATCCCCGCCCTGCCGCCGGGCCAGCGCGGCGCCGGCGACATCCAGTTCATCGCGCCGCTGATCGACAGCCTCGATGGCCTGGGAGTGACCGGCAACGGCGCCCACTCGCCCGACGAGGACCTGGAAATCGCCTCGCTCGAACGCGCCACCATCCGCACGGCGATTCTGCTGTACCGGCTGACGCGCTAATCTAAATCACGTAGGGCGGATTAGCGCAGCGTAATCCGCCAAGCTTCGTCGGCGGCTCATGGCGGATTACGGCGTTCCGCCTAATCCGCCCTACGTGATCAAGGATGCCCCGGCCGCGCCTCCAGCCCGTC
>DATMSN010000233.1:0-3162 GCA_035565375.1 Duganella sp.
TGCACGACGCCGAGGAAGGCTTGCTGGGCTTCGACTGCGTGTCGCCGCTCAAGCCGTTTCTTGGGGAGGGTTTCCGCGCGCTGACGGTGCGGCTGGAAAACGCCGTCTTCCTGCGCTACGGCCTGCCGCACTGGACACCGAAGGAGCACGCGGCCCACAAACTGGCGGACCGGCTCGCCGCCGCCAGCGAGGCCGTGCACGTGGTCGGCTGGTCGGCCAGCGAGGTGCTGCACACGCTCAAGATCACCGTGCCACCGCTCAACGACGACCCGCTGCACGCCATCTACGGCGGCACCGCGTGGGAACCGTGGGCGCCGCCACTGGCCGCCGACCGTTTTCTGGAGGAACTGGAGCGGCTCAAAACGCTCAGCGCTTAAGCGCCACGGCTGTACCTGCTTGTCCCACATCAAACCCGACGGTATCGGCGTTACTAGAATGATTAGACGCCCCGTGGCTGTTCTGCGCGCGGGCGCGCGTCCGTGTGTATTCCGGGCATCTCTAGCGACATATCCTGTAGGGGAACGAAATGACCATGTCCCACCCACAAGCGACCGATCCGTCGAGCCCGGAATTCCAGGCAGTGTTGAAGGCCCTGGTAGATATCTACCGCCCGATCATCGAAGAAGATCTCAAGCGCGCCAGCGACCTGGACGCGCTGGGCGAGGAAGCCCGCCAAGCCCCGCCCGACTGCGAAGCGGAGCTGGAAGCGGCCCAGCGATTGCTCGGCAGCTTCCCTGACGAGCAGGTCGTCTTCGCCCTCCTGCCGCCCCAGGCGCGCGAACTGCTCGGTCCGATCGAGCGCTGGCGCTGGGTGTTGCTGCACATCCGCTGTTGCATGATCTTCGGCTGGCTGGTGTGCCGCCGGCCGCGCACCTTCCGCCTGTCGGCGTATTACCTGTACCGCTACTGGCTGTGCGTGCGCCAGGCGGTCGGCACCCCGGTCACGCCCGGCCAACTGACCGAGCTCGAGCGTCGCGACCTCGACATCCTGGTCACCGCGCTGGCCAAGGCCTACCGGCCCTTCGTCACCGACCAGCTCGCCAGCATCGATTTCACCGCCGGCCTGGCCGACAGCGTGGCCGACGGCCGGATCGACTGCGAAGAGGGTGAAGAGGAGGCCGCCGCCGTGTTCGAACGCCTGATGACGGTCGACACCACCCGCGCCTTGCTGGGCGAAAAGGCGTTCGAAGCCCATAGCGGGGAACCCTGGTTCTGGTTCTACCAGTGCTGGTGCATGTGCGCCACCCGTTTCGGCTGCTGCCTGGCGCGCGCCAAGAACCTGATCGACGTGTATCGCTGCCTGGTCAGGTATTGGTTCTGCCTGCGCGAATGTTTTCGTCCGCTGACGTGCGAACTCACCGGCCCGCAAGGCTGCATCGCCGAAGTGGTCAACCCGGCGATACCGGCGCTGGTCGTGCCGATACACGGCACCGCCGCCGGCGTCGGCTTCGTGCGCTATGTGCTCGAATGGTCGACCGACAATATCGTCTGGCACGCCGCCAATTTCGTGTACCCGCCCGTCCCGCCGGGCAATACCGTCCAGGGCAACACCCCGGTCACCAGCGGGCTGCTGGCCTACCTGGACACCACTTTACTGAACGCCGGCACCTACTTCGTGCGCCTGACCGTGTACGGCGCCAACCAGACCCTGCCGCCCTGCGGGCCGATCGTCTTCGGCGTTTTCAAGAAAGACGTGCGGATACTCGGCGTGAGCGGCAACTTCGCGCTCGACAGCGCGCCCTTCGATCCGGCCGCCCGCTTCATCGACCACGTGCCGGCGTTGTGCGCGCGCGCGGCCGGCGACTTCGAAGCCTCGTTCGGCGACTGCCTGCAGGTCTGGGGTTCGGCCTTCATAGGCGGATGCGACGACAGCCAACGGATCAAACGCTACATGCTCGACTTCAAGCCGGGGTACGAGACCGACTGCGCGACCGCGGGCTGGACCAATTTCTGGACCGTCGAGTTCACCACGGCGGCCCAGTACCGCGCCATCAACATGCGCACCGATACCTCGGTCTTGACCGCCAATTGGGTGCCGGATTGCCTGGTGCCGGTTCCCTTCCCGCCGTATTGCCTGCTGAGCGACCCGCAGGCGCTGCTGTCGCCGTCGTCGTGGCCGACCGGCGCCTGCCAGCGGAGCGGGCTGTACACCTTGAGGCTGGTGCTCGAAGACACGCTTGGCAACAGCTACTGCGACACCCAGCGGGTGTGGATCGACAACAAGCCGATCACCGCGCTGATCCAGATCGACGCGGTCCCCAAATGCGCCGACCTGTTCGTCAGCCAGTTCGCCTCGCCGCCGGATTGCAGTGTTCCGTGGAATCTGCCGCTGTCGGGCATCGCCTACGATGAATACATCGACGAGACCTTGCCGCTGACCCGGCCCAACGACAACTTCGACTACTACGTCATTTCCGTGGAAAAACAGGGCGGACCGTCCATCTCGATACCGATCACGATCCCGCTTTCCGGTCCGCCCTGTTTCTACGGCACCTCGCGGGTGGGCGACCCCGGCACGCGCTGCGGGGTGCCGACCCTGCCCACCGTCACCGACACGCTGGCACGGTTCGACCTGCGCGCCATCGACCCGGTCTGCGGGGCGTCCGTGCCCTACCCGGTGCCGGCCGGCTTCGCGCTGGAACGGGGCGAATGCTGCGTCTACATTTTCCACCTGACCGTGTACGACCGCACCGCGCGCGCCTGCGGCGGCGCCAATTACGCCACGGCAAACTGGCCGGTAAAGATCTGCAACGATCTGCCACCGGTTTGAGCGGATGGACGCGCCATGGTACGGCTTGGTGCTGAGCGTTTTCGCCAGCTGGCGCCTGGCCCACCTGCTAGCGTACGAGGACGGGCCATGGGATCTGCTGGCGCGGTTGCGGGCGGCCTTGGGAAACAGCATGCCGGGGCGGCTGATGGACTGTTTTTACTGCGTCAGCCTATGGGTGGCGGCGCCGTTCGGACTGCTGATCGGGCGCAGCGCGCAGGAATGCGCGCTGGCCTGGCTGGCGCTGTCCGGCGCGGCCTGCCTGCTCGAACGGATCGGGCGCGACCCTTTGATGATACAGCGGCTACCAACGGAAGGAGAACATCATGAGTTGTTGCGGCGGGAAGCGGACGGAACTGAGGAACAGTATCCAGACGAGTTCGAACGTTAAGCAG
>DATMSN010000234.1:0-5519 GCA_035565375.1 Duganella sp.
GCCGGCCGACTCGGTGGTGGTCGTGACCGGTTTCCGCGCCAGCCTCAACAGCGCGCTCAACACCAAGCGCGCCAGCGACGGCATCATCGACGTCATCAAGGCCGAGGACATCGCCAAGTTCCCCGACGCCAACCTGGCCGAATCCTTGCAGCGGGTGCCGGGCGTGTCGCTCACGCGCGGCGACGGCGGCGAGGGCAAGCAGATCACCGTGCGCGGCCTCAACGCCGGCTTCACCCGCGTGCGCATCAACGGCATCGAGGGCGTGACGGCCACCGGCGCCTCCGACATCAACGGCAGCACCAACCGCGGGCGCGGCTTCGACTTTTCCGTGTTCGCCTCCGAACTGTTCAATAGCCTCGAAGTGCGCAAGACCTCCGAGGCCAGCGTCGAGGAGGGTTCGCTCGGCGCCACCGTCGACCTGCGCACGGCGCGCCCGTTCGACTTCAAGGGCCGCACCTTCAGCCTGGGCGCGCAGGAGATGCACAATTCGCTGTCGGAAAAATACAGCCCGCGCGTGACGGCGCTGCTGTCGGACCGCTGGAAGACGCCGTACGGCCAGTTCGGCGCGCTGATCTCGGCCGCCTATTCCAAGCGCACGGTGCAGGAGGAAGGCTACGAGGCGGTCGAGCTGCTCAGCGCCAGCAACGACGGCGGCTTTTGCGCGCCGGCCGGCTACGCGCCGCAGAACCCGGCCAACAACGCCGTCAAGGGCATCAACGCGGCCAACTGCGGCTTCGGCGTGCCGCGCACCTCCAACCCGGCCGCCTACAACGACGTCATGTCGCGCACCGACAACTACGGCGGCACGGTGGCCAACCCGCTGGCCGGCTCGGGCGCGTTCGCGCCGCGCATTCCGCGCTACCGCCGCTCGATGACCCAGTACGAGCGCTCGGGCCTGACCGGCTCGCTGCAATGGCGCCCGAGCGGCAGCACCGAGCTCAATCTCGACCTGCTCGGCGGCAAGTTCAACAACAAGCGCTACGACAACTACATCTCGGCCATCTCGTTCGGCCGCAGCCTGGGGCAATCGAACGGCAAGCCGCAAACGTCGATCCTGGAGAGCCACTTCAACGACGCCGGCAGCTGGGACTACGGCAAGTTCAACGCGGTCGACATCCGCAGCGAGGGCTTGCTCGACGTCTACTCGACCTTGTTCCGCCAGTACGTGCTGTCGGGCCGCCACGACGTCACCGACCGCTTGAAGATCGACTTCCTGAGCGGCCAGTCGCGCTCGGACCTGGACGAGCCGCAGCGCACGACGGTGCAGTTCGACTCGCCCAACGCCAACGGCTTCTCGTTCGACTTCCGCAACAACCGCAACGTGCCGTCGATGAACTTCGGCGTCGACGTCGCCAATCCGAACAGCTTCAGCTTCGCGCCGCAGGAGGCCGACGGCACCTTCCACGGCCAGTTCGTCGGCCGCTATCTGCACACGCGCAACACGCTGAAGACCAACCAGGTCAACGCCAGCTACGAGCTCAACGACAACCTGACCCTGCGCACCGGCCTGTCCAAGCGCGACAACACGTGGAGCAACGTCGAGATCGGTTCGGGCGGCAACGGCCTGGCGCTGCCGGCCGGCGTGACGATGGGCGACATCACGCGCCAGATCGGCGGCTTCGGCAAGGGCTTGGGCGGCAGCGGCGTGCCCGGCTCGTGGGCGGCGGTCGACCTCGACAAGTTCCTCAAGGTCTACAACATCGAATGCCATTGCACCGAGGTGCCCGGCTCGAGCTACAGCTATCTGAACCAGGCCAACCGCGGCGTCGACGAATCGATCAAGGCGCTGTTCCTGGCGGCCGACTTCAAGTACGACGTGTTCTCGATCCCGCTGCGCGGCAACGTCGGCGTGCGCCACGCCCGCACCGACGTCGACACCTTCGCCATGCTCAACGCCAATGGCGTGCTGGAGCCGGCGCGCTTCAAGAACAGCTACCGCGACAACCTGCCGGCGCTCAACGTCTCGGCCAGCCTGCCGCACGACGTGATGCTGCGCTTCTCGGCCGGCAAGACCTTGGCGCGGCCCGAATACACCGACCTGGCGCCGTCGACCACGTTGAGCACGCAGGTGCAGACGGTAACGATCGGCAATCCGAACCTGGCGCCGATCCGCGCCAAGACCTACGACGTGCAGGCCGAGTGGTACTACGCCAAGAACGCGATGGTGTCGGTGGGCGCCTTCCACAAGGACATCGGCACCTTCATCCAGGGCGTGTCGGAGCGCGCCGTGTTCTCGTCGCTGGGCCTGCCGGAATCGATACTGCTCGGCGGCGGCTGCAGCATCACCGGCGGCACGCCGGCCTGCGCCACTTTGCCCGGCACCACGGTGGTGGTCAACCGCCAGGTCAACACGCCGGGCGGTCCGCTGACGGGGTACGAGTTCAACCTGCAGGCGCCGTTCAGCTTCCTGCCGGGCATCTGGGCCAATTTCGGCCTGCTGGCCAACTACACGCACGTCGACTCGAAGATCACCTACATCACGCGCGTCGACAATCCGAACACGGCGGCCAACGAACAACTGACGCGGCGCGCCAACTTCACCGGGCTGTCGCCCAAGGCGCACAACCTGACCTTGTTCTACGAGGACAAGAAGTTCAGCGCGCGGGTGTCGGCGGCGCACCGCTCGTCCTACCTGCTCAACGTGCTGGGCGACGTGCAAGGGCACGACTTCACCATCGTCGATGGCTCGACCAATGTCGACTTCAGCATGTCGTACAACATCACGCCGCAGTTGCGCGTCAGCCTGGAGGGGCAGAATTTGAACGACACGCCGCTGCGCTACGGCCGCGACAGCCAGCGCAACGACACCTTGTTGTACGTGCATTCGGGGCGCACGTTCGTGGTGGGGTTGAATTACAAGTATTGAGCGCAAGCCGTCATGGGCAGGCATGCGCCGCCGACGGATTTTGCATGGCGGATTAGGCGGGACGCCGTAATCCGCCATGCACGCGCCGCCAGCGCCCCGACCGATATCAATGCTCGCGCCAATGATCCAGGTTGACCGGCTCGGCGACCGGCGGCGCGAAAACGCGCCGACGCCGCGTACACGGCGCGCCGCACGCGCATGATCGCCCCCAACGGCCGGTGTGCGGCGACGCAATGCCACGGGCTGAAACTCATGCCCTCGTCCACCAACAGCGACAGACCATGCGTCCAGCCGGCCTGCGGCGCGGCACTGATGCGCGCCACCGCCACCCACGGGCTGGTCCACTCGACGGTCGGATCCTCGATCGGCATGTGCGCCAGGTCGGTGCACAGCTGCACGCGCAACTCCCACTCGGCGCCGTGTTCGCTGATGAAATCGACCACCGCGCCGCGCAGGCCGTTCGGCTTGTGCTCCAGATCGACCGGCAGGTCCTTCAGCGCGACCAGCTCGGGCGACACCGGCACCAGCGACAACTTGGCCATGTAACGGCCGTACAACACCGGCACCTGGGTGAAAAAGGTCTCGCCGAGAATATGGGTTTCCGGATGGCCACCGAGGCTCTTGAGCGTGGCGCTCTCGCCGCCGACCGCCTCGATCGCCTTCTCCGCGCCCTGCAAGCCCGCCGAGAACGCCTTCTTCAGCGCCGGCACCTTGTCGGTGGTGGCGGCCAGCAGCTTGGCGCTGACCAGGAACTGCTTGGCGGTCGGCGCCAGGAACACCGGCCCGTTGACCATGACAAAATCCTGCGTGGTGTCGCCGGCGCCGTCCGGCAGCCGCTCGCCGGGCACGCCGATGAGCTTGAGCGCCATGCCGCGCGGCGTCGAGACCTTGTCGTCCAGCCGGTCGCCCGGCGTGGTCGACAGCCGCATCACCACCGGATACTCGCCGGCGCTGGCGAACAGGCCCTGCGCGTAGTCGGGCGGAATGCGGTCCAGCACCCGCAGTTGGCCGCGCAGCAGGCCGTGGCTCTTGGCGTGCACGCCGCGCGGCGCGTGGCCGCTATCCTTGTGGACGGTATCCGCGATCCCGCGCATCGTCTCCTGCAGCTCGGCGATGGTGTTCGCCTCGTCCTCCTCCTCGATTTCGTAGGAGCGATCGTAGGGCAACGGTTGATTCGGATGGTGGGTGGGGAAATCCATTTTATATCCTGCGGGCTGGTTGGCTGACAGCCGATGATGCCGGCATCGGCGCCGGACGTCTGTTGCGTGGCACACTTAACAACTGTGCCACGGCGGCAATAATGCGTTCCACACCGCCAAAACCGCCGTTCGTCGCCCGCCGCTGGCGAAGTCCACGGGCAAGCGCTACAGTCCTCCCATGACTTTTACCGATGGAAACAAATGACTCTTACCGCCCTGTCCGCCCGGCGGGCCATGCTGGCCTTGATCGCCATCGCGCTGTTCGGCGCGCACGGCGCGCAAGCACAGACGGCGCCCGTGTTCACGCCGGAACAGCTGCGCGCGGACTTGCGCTTCATGCAGGACGCCGTTGCCAGCACCCATCCCGATCCCGGATTTTCCGCCGATACCGAACAATTGCGCCAAACCTACCAGCGCATCGACGCGCAGCTGAACAAACCGATGACGCGCGACGAGGCCTGGCGTGTGATGGCGACGCTCAACCCGGTGTACGCCGACGCCCACATGGCCTTGACGCAACCCGATGCAGTCGGCCAGAGCGAAGCTTGGCTCGCTGGCGGCGGCGGATTTTTCCCCTACGAAGTCGTCATCGGCGCGGATGGCGGGTTGAGCATACGCGCGGAGCTGGGCGGCGCGGCCTCGCCGCTGGCCGGCGTGCGCGTCGAACAAATCAACGGCGTGCCGGCGCGGCAGGTCGTCGCCGGCTTGCTGGAGCGCTGCCATGGCGACACCGCCACCTTCCGCGCCAACCTGCTGTCGACACGCTGGCCCTTCCTCTACTGGAAGATGTACGGCGACGTGACCGGGTTCGACTTGCTGACCGCCGATGGCCGCCACCTGCGCGCGGCGGCGGGCGGCAAGCTGCCGGCCTACCTGGACGGACAAGCGCAATTCGACCGGCAATTCCGTTTCGAGCTGCTGCCGGGCGGCGCCGCGCTGCTGACGGTCAACACCTTTTACTGGCCCGACAAAAAGCGGTTCACCGATTTCACCGAACGCGCCTTCACCCAGTTGCGCGACGCCAAGGTCAAGACGCTGCTGATCGACGTGCGCGCCAACGGCGGCGGCAACGACGACATGTGGATGGATGGCATCCTGCGCTACATCGCCGGCAAGCCCTACCGCTGGGCGTCGAGCTACAAGAAAAAGGTCGTCAAGGGGCGCGAGAGCGCCACCGAAAAGCTCGGCGACGTAATCGACGGCACGATAGACAGATGGGTGCCGCCGCAACCGGACGATCCGCTGCATTTCAGCGGCGCCACGTACGTGCTGGTCGGGCGCAACACATATTCGTCGGCCATCCTGTTCAGCAACGTGGTGCAGGATTTCGGCTTCGCCAAGGTGGCCGGCGCGGCCGGTTCGGCGCGCGCGCGGCAAAGCGGCGGCACACAGAACTTCGTGCTGCCCGCCAGCGGGCTGACGCTGGGCGTGCCGCGCCTGATCTTCCAGCGGCC
>DATMSN010000235.1:0-5020 GCA_035565375.1 Duganella sp.
CGAGCCGCGCCAAGCCGACCAGCAACGCCAGCTCGACCAGCGCAACAGCTACGAGGTGCGCGCCGAGGAGCATCGCCGCGCGATGCAGGAAGCCAGCCGCAACGCCGAACTCAGCCGTCGCGTCGGCCGCTTGACGCCGGACGAACGGCGCGATCTGCGCCGCCAGATCAACGAAGTCGGCCAGGATATCTACGCCAACCCGCCGCGCCGGTAAGCGTCGCCGCGCGCGGCTCGTGTCAATTTACTATTGATCTGTAACAATAAGCTCACGGTTGTAGAGTTTTTACCACGGATAATGCTTTCTTTTTCTTTCTCCGC
This sequence comes from Duganella sp., assembly GCA_035565375.1. Taxonomy (GTDB): domain Bacteria; phylum Pseudomonadota; class Gammaproteobacteria; order Burkholderiales; family Burkholderiaceae_D; genus Rugamonas. The sequence goes on from DATMSN010000235.1 coordinate 319, forward strand.
GTGTAATATTAGTTAATTGCACGCAATGCCCTTCGGCCGCGTGACGCCTGGAGGAATATCGTGGTTCAAGACGTTGCTCCCGCAGCGCCCCTTCCCGTCGGCGAGCCTCCGGCTCCCGGCGCCGGCCTGCCTATCGGTTTGGTCCGGAGAACCGATGGCATTTATATCGATGTCGGCCTGCCCCCGCCGGCGCTGGTCGCCGCGATCAACCAGGTGTTCCGCGCGGGCTTCTATCTGCCGGGCCTTAACTATCCGCTGATGATCAAGGCGCTGTACGGCGTCGGCCCCGACCTGGGCCAGGCCCAGGCGCTGCGGCTGTGCGACGACGTGCGCCTGTTCGACCCGCTGCGCGCCCCGCTGTACAAAAATCCCAAGATGGGCCACGGCTACGCCGAATACTATTTCGAGCCGCTGTATCTGGACGAGGAGGTGCTCCCCGACGGCACCGTGATCCCCGAGCGCCAGACCCGCCTGGACGTCGACGAATTCGTGGCCCACATGTGGGGCCACGGCATACGGTTCGGTATCGATGTGGCGGCGGTGGCGTCGGCGATGACGGCGTCCAAGCCGGACCGGATCACCTTCGCCACCGATCTGGAACCGGAACCGGGGCAGAACGCGACCGTGGTGGAGGTGTCGTCCGACCTGCATCGCAGCGACGCGCCCAAGGCGCGCGCCGACGGCCGCATCGACCTGCAAAGTTTTCAGAACCGCTTCCCGCAGATCAAGGCCAATGTCAGGCTGCTCAAGAAGGTGCCGGCGGTGCCGGGCCAGCTGGGCTGCGACCTGTCCGGGCGCATGACGGCGCCGGAGCCGCCGCAGGACCTGGCCTTGCGCTTTTACGCCGGCGACGGCACCGAAGCGCAGACGCTCGACGACGGCGAATATCTGGTGTCCACGCGCGAAGGCTTTTTGAGCGTGGACGGGAAGTCCAATCGCATCTCCATCACCGACAAGATCGTCAGCCTGGAGGGGGTGAGCGGGCGCACCACCGGCAACCTGCAACTGGCCGGCGCCTACGAGGAATACGGCGACGTGCAGGAGCAGCGCGACGTCACCGGCGGCGACATCACGGTGCACGGCAACGTCTACGGCAATATCCATTCGCGCGGCGGGGTGGTGGTGCTGGACCAGAACCTGGTCAGCGGCAGCGTGCAAAACGCGCTCGGCCCGATCAGCATCGCCGGGGTGGCGTCCAACTCGGTGATCCACACCAGCGGCGGGGCCGTCACGATAGGGCGCGCCGAGAATTGCGTCATCTCCGGCAGCAGCGTCAGGATCGAGGAGGCGTCCAATTGCGAGATCGTCGCCGACGAGGTGGTGATCTCGGTGGCGGAGGGCTGCGCGGTGGCCGGACGCAACGTGGAAATCGAAAGCGCGGGTCCGCGCCGCCGCACCGAGATGGTGATCCATGTGCTGGTGCGGGACGTGACGCGCTTCGACGAGGAGATCGCCGAACTCGATGCGCGCCTGGCCGATTTCGCGCAGACCATCCTGGCCGGCGAGGAGAAGTCCGCGCGCATCGCCGCGCTGCCCGACGTGCGCCGCTATCTGGCGCTGGCCGTCAAGCTGCGCACCCAGGAGCTGACCTTGTCGCCCGAGCAGGGCCAGTTCCTGCGCAAGATCGCGGCCGCCGTGGCGACCGAGATCCAGGCGATCGAGCAGCTGAAGAAGGAGGTCCAGGCCGCCCAGACGCAGCAAAAACTGCTGCGGGACCGGCTGGAGCGGGCGATCGAGCAGAAGGTGGCGGCGGCCGGCGTGGCGCGCTGCGGCCTGCATCTGGTCAGCGGCGAGACCACGGTGCGCACCATGCCCTTCCGGGCCGACGGCGTGGCGTTGACGCTGCTGCCCCCCAAGGAGATCAAGCAGCGCCTGCGCGGCACGCCCAGCGGCGGCGAGATGCTGTTCTGCGACAGCGCCGGATCGCTCGACTGGCACCTGGACCCCAGGCGGCGCGTCCCGGCCGGCTAGGCGGCCGCATTGCCCGCACTATAATGCGCGCGCACAACGATGTGCGTTCATGCTAATCTACAAACAACATTAAAAAAGTGAAGGGGCGCGAGCTCCGACGTACATCTTCGTGGGGACTACCGTGTCAGAGGACGCAACGACGCTGGAACACAACGGGGCAGGCGAGCTGTCCACGGCGATCGTCAAGCGCGATGACGGCATTTATTTCGACGCCGGGGCGACGCCGGTGTCGTGTGTGGCGGCGGTCGGCCAACTGTTCCTCGGCGGCGCCTATTTCGCCGGCCTCGATTACGCCGTCTTCGCCAGGGTGCTGTACAACTGCGGTCCCGAGCTGCCGCCCGGCCAGGCCGGCAAGCCGCTGCTGCGCTTCGCCGACAGCATCGAGCCGTTCCACGCAGCGCGCCGGGGCTTGTACAAGACCGTCAAGATCATCGGCGGCGAGGCCGAATACTATTTCGAACCGGTGTACTTCGAGGTGCCGGATCTGCCGCCGCAACCGGCGCGGCTCAAGTTCGACGAATTCGTCGCCGACATGTGGGGCAAGGGCATACGCTTCGGCATCGACGCGCCGGCCGTGCGCGACGTCATCGCCGCCGGGCGCGTCGCCCGCATCATCGTCGCGCGCCGGCTCAACGCCGTGCCGGGACGCGACGCTACCATCGTTGAAGTCTCGCGCGATATCCATCGCAGCAACGCGCCGCGCGAGACGGCGGACGGCAAGCTCGATATGCAGACCTTCCAGAACCGCTTCCCGCAGGTTAAGCCCAACGTCAAGCTGCTGCGCAAGGTGCCCAGCACGCCCGGCGTGCGCGGCTTCGAGTTGTCCGGCGCGGTGCTCGAGCCGCCGGCGCCGCGCGATATCGAACTGACGTCCGTGGCCGGCGCCGGGACGGTGATCGAGAACCTGCGCGACGGCCAGTACCTGGTGTCGGCGGTCGAGGGATTTTTGAGCGTCGAAGCGGGCAGCAAGCGCATCTCGATCGGCCCGAAAATCATCAGCCGCGAAGGCGTTAGCGCCCGCACCACGGGCAACCTGCAGTTGACCGGCGAGTACGAGGAGTTCGGCGACGTGCAGGACCAGCGCTTCGTCGACGGCGGCAACATCACCATCCACGGCAACGTGTTCGGCAATATCAGCTCGCGCGGCGGCGACATCGCCCTGGGCCGCAATCTGATGGGCGGCACGGCCGTCAACGCGGAAGGGGCGATCCGGGTGAAGGGCGTGGCCTCCGGCGCGGTGCTGCAGACCAAACGGGGCGAGGTGGCGCTGGCGCGCGCGGAGAGCTGCATCATCTCCGGCACGCGGGTGGTCATCGGCGAGGCGAGCAACTGCGAAATCATGGCCGACGAGGTGATCATCAAGGTGGCCGAGGGCTGCGCCATCGCCGCCCGCAGGATCGAGATCACGCACGCGGGCCCGCGCAAACAAAGCGAGATGCTGCTCTACACGCTGGTGCCGGATCTGTCCAAGCTCGATAAAAAAATCGCCGAGCTGCGGCCGAAGGTGGCGCAGGCGCTGCGCGACGCCGAACAGCACAAGGCCGAGATGGACGCCATCACGGGCCAGCCGGAGGTGCGCAATTACCTGAACCTGGCGACCCGCGTGCGCAAGCGCGAGGTGATATTGACGCGGGAGCAGGAACCGCTGTTCCACAAGATGGCGGCGACGGTGGGGCCGTCGCTGCGCGCGGTCGCCAGGATCTCGCTGGCGATGAAGGCGGCGCAGGTGCAGCAGGAGCAGGCGCGCGAGGAGATCAGGCAGGTCGAGCGCGAGAAGAGCGCGTTGATGAACGCCTCGCGCTGCACCGTGCATATGCTGACCGGCGACGTGCTGGCGCGGACGATGAGCTTCGTGCCGGACGGGCCGCCGCCCTACGACCGTCCTCCGAAAGAACTGAAGGCCAAGGTGCGCGGCGCCGACGCCGGCATGACGAAAATCTTCTCCGGCCACGTGGGCCCGATCAACTGGGCGCCGCAAACGGACTAGGGAACGCCATGTGACGCACGCGTCATCAAGTCCGCCGCAACGCCGCGACCAATTCCCGCACGTGAACCGGCAGCGCCGCATGATCGCGCATGCAGATCAGCAGCTTGCGATCGGCCCAATCGTCGTTCAACCCCACCACCCGTAAATCCTCGGCGCAGCCACTGCGGCGCGCCGCCGTCTGCGGCAAAATCGCCACCCCGGCGCCGCTGGCGACCATGCGGCAAACCGCCTCGAAACTGCGCAACCTTATCTTGCAATGCATGGTCCGACCCAGCCGCGACGCCTGTTCGGCCGCATACCGCTGCAATGCGCTATCGCCCGCCAAGCCAATGAAATCCTGATCCAGCGCGTCGGCGAACAGCATGCCGCGGCGCTTGCCGACGCGCTGCGCCAGCGGGTGTTTGCGCGCCATCGCCAGCACCAGCGGGTCGTCGCGGAACGGCAAGGTTTGCAGCGCCGCGCTGTCCACGGCGTCGGTGACGATGCCGATATCGGCCGCGCCGTCGGTGACCGCCTGCACGATGTCGCGGCTGAGCCGTTCCTCCAGGTCGATGCCCAGTTGCGGGTGGCTGGCGAGGAAACCGGCCAGCGCCTCGGGCAGGAATTCGGTCATCGCCGAGGTGTTGCAGAGCAGGCGCACCTGCCGTTTCAGACCGGCGCCGAATCGTCCCAGGTCGGCGCGCATGTCGTCCAGCTGGCGGGCGATGGCGCGGGCGTGGTGCAGCAGCGCGCGCCCCGCCTCGG
>DATMSN010000236.1:0-2032 GCA_035565375.1 Duganella sp.
GCGGCGGCCGACGCCAGCCTGGACGCGATGTACCTGCTCAAGGCGCGGCGCGCGTCCGGCCCGGCGGGGGAAATCACCGACTTCGTCATCGCCGACCTGAACGAACACGCGGCGGTCCGGCTGGGCCGGAGCAGCAGCGAACTCAAGGGCAAGCCGCTGCGCGAGGTGGCGCCCGAGCTGCACACCAACGGCCTGGTGGACAAATTCCGGCAGGTGCTCGGCACCGGCCGGCCGCTCGAGGAGGAGGTCGAACTCGATGGCGCCGACGGCGCCGCCGAGCACTGGGTGCAGCGCCAGATCGTCGCCATCAGCGACGGCGTGGCCGTGACCTTGCGCGACATCACCGCCCACAAGGAGGCCGAACTGGCGATGCGCAAGAACCAGGCCGAGCTGGCCGCCGTCAACGACGCCTCGCCGCTGGGCCTGATCCGCGCCGACGCCACCGGCCACTGCACCTACGTCAACCGCACCTTCGAGTTCATCACCGGGCTGCGGCGCGACGAGGCGCTGGGCGACGCCTGGATGCGCGCGGTCCACCCCAGCGACCGCGGGCTGCTCAAGAAGGCCTTGCGGCGCATGGTCAAGACCCGCCGGCCCTACCAGGGCACGGTGCGCTGCATCCATCCGGACGGCATGATGATCTGGATCTCGTTCAAGGTCGCCGCGATGGTGGTCGACGACCGGGTGTACGGCTATGCCGGCACGGTGGACGACATCACCCACGTGCGCAAATCGGTCATGGCGCTGCGCGAGAGCGAGGCGCGGCTGCGCACCATCACCGACACGCTGCCGGCGATGGTGGCCTACATCGACTACGAGGAGGTCTACCGCTTCCACAACATCGCCTACGAGCGCGAGTTCAATCGCGGCGGCGTGCAGGTGCTGGGCAAAACCATCCGCGAGACGATGGGCGAGGCGCGCTACGCCACGCTGGCGCCCTACATCCGGCGCGTGCTGGCCGGAGAGGCGCTGACCTTCGAGGAGGACGACGCCAGTGGCGACGCCGAGCGCACCTTCGAGGTCGACTACATCCCGCAGCGCGACGAGGACAACGTCACGGTGGTGGGCTTCCACGTCATGCGGCAGGACGTGACGGCGCAAAAGCACGAAAAACAGCGGCTGCTCAAACTGTCGCAGGTCGACGCGCTGACCGGCCTGACCAACCGCGCCGGCTTCCTGCAAAAGCTCCAGGAGGGCATGGCGGCCAGCCGCGAGAACGGCGGCTTGATGGCGGTGATGTACATGGACATCGACCGCTTCAAACCGGTCAACGACACCTACGGCCACAGCGTCGGCGACGCGCTGCTGAAGATCTTCTCGGCGCGCCTGACGCACGCGATGCGCGCCAGCGACACCATCGCGCGGCTCGGCGGCGACGAGTTCACCGTCATCATGGAGCGCATCCACCGCCCCGGGGACGCCGCCGCGCTGGCCGCCAAGATCGTCGGCGTGATGCGGGCCCCGTTCGACCTCGGCGGCACCGTGGTATCGGTCTCGGCCAGCATCGGACTTGCCTATTACCAAGGCGAGGATATCAGCCCGGCGGACTTGCTGAACCACGCCGACCAGCTGCTGTACCAGGCCAAGCAAGCCGGCCGCGACACCTTCCGCTCCGCCCCGTCGGCCGAAGACCCCAAGAAAACCGGGGAAACACGTAGGGCGGATTAGCGCAGCGTAATCGGCCATGCATGTGCCGCCGGCGGCTCGAAGATGGCCGATTACGGCGTTCCGCCTCTTAAAGCCTACCGGAAGGTAGGCTGCCCCTTCGATGGGCCCCCGGGCGGTTAGCGGGCCTCGCCCGCTAACCGCCCTACGTATTTGTCAAGTCGTCCCCAGCCATCTTGCGCTATATTGCTGGTTTGCTGTTTCCACTACACACCACCCCATGCGTCTGCTGCACACCTCCGACTGGCACCTCGGCCAATCCCTGCATAATTTCGAACGCCACTACGAGCACCAACGCTTTCTGGACTGGCTGCTCGACACCATCGTCGCCGAGCGGGCCGACGCGCTGCTGATCGCCGGCGACATC
>DATMSN010000237.1:0-4076 GCA_035565375.1 Duganella sp.
GTATCGACAAAGGCGGTGACGGCGGGCAGCGGCGCCACGTCGGCCGCGCCCTGGTCGGCCGGCGCCGCCGGAATGACCAATACCTGATCGTCATTGCTGGAGCCGCCGCAAGCGCTCAGGGCGACGGCGATGCTGATGGCGAGGATGAGGGGGCGCGACGGAACGAGATGCATGTGGATGTCCAATGGTCAGATGTAAAAAGGCCATAGAGTAATGACGTCATATGACATGGCTATTACGCAACCGCAATGGAACCGCTTCCACCCAAAAATATACTCCGGGGTCAGGTCCACCATTTCTACACGAACTGAGCGCTACCCCGGCAAATCAGCGGTTATCGCGCCGGTACAGACCCGCTCGTGTAGCAATGGTGGACCTGACCCCGGATCTGGTTTTCAACTGTTGATGGTTTGTGTATTACCTTTGGGTAGTATTGTTGAGATGACATATCTGCCTATAGTGTGGCTTTCTGTAATTTATTCAGGAGCCGCAGATGGTTAAGTTCGAAATCAATGGCAAGACCCGGGAGTTCGACGTGCCCGGCGAGATGCCGCTGTTGTGGGTGCTGCGCGATGAGGCGCATATGATGGGCACGAAGTTCGGCTGCGGTATGGCGCTGTGCGGCGCCTGCACCGTCCACGTCGACGGCGAAGCCACGCGTTCATGCGTGCTGCCGGTGTCGGCCGTCGCCGGCAAGAAGATCACCACCATCGAGGGCGTGTCCGCCACCCCGGCCGGCAAGGCCGCGCAGCAGGCGTGGATCGCCGCCGAGGTGGTCCAATGCGGCTACTGCCAATCCGGACAGATCATGTCCGCCGCCGCGCTGCTGGCCACCAACCAGCGGCCGACCGACGCCGATATCGATAACGCCATGTCTGGCAACATCTGCCGCTGCGGCACCTACACCCGCATCCGCGCGGCGATCAAGGATGCCGCCAAGTCGCCGCTGCTGAAGGGGGCCTGAGATGAACGCACCGTTGAATATCGCGTCGGTCGAACAGTCGCGCCGCGGCTTCCTGAAAATCGCCGCCGCCGCCGGCGGGGGCTTGATGGTCGGCTTCTGGACCCTGCCGGGCGAGGCGTCCGCCGCCACCGCCAAGACGGTCGCCGCGCCGGCCGACCTGAACGCCTTCATCGCCATCGGCGCCGACAACACCATCACCCTCACCATGCCCAAGGTCGAGATGGGGCAGGGTACCTACACTTCCATCCCGATGCTGATCGCCGAGGAGCTGGAGGTGGACATGGACAAGATCGCGCTGCGCCACGCGCCGCCCAACGCCAAAGTCTACGGCGCGCCGTTCGGCGACCAGTTCACCGGCGGCTCGACGACGATCCGCCTGATGTGGGAGCCGATGCGCCAGACCGGCGCCGCAGCACGCATGGTGCTGATCCAGGCCGCCGCCGACCAGTGGCAGGTGGCGCCCGAGAGCTGCCACGCCGAACACGGCGAGGTGGTGCACGCGGCCAGCGGCCGCCGCGTCAAGTATGGCCAACTGGTCCAGGCGGCCGCTAAACTGCCGGTGCCGGAAAAAATCGCGCTGAAGGACCCGAAAGACTTCAAGTTGATCGGCAAACCGCTCAAACGCCTCGACGCCAAGGGCAAAACCGATGGCACCGCGCTGTTCGGCATCGATACCGTGGTACCGGGCATGAAGGTGGCGGTGGCGGCGGCCAGCCCTGTCGTCGGCGGCAAGCTCAAATCCGTCAAGGATGCGAAGGCGCGCAAGATGCGCGGCGTGCGCGATGTCGTCAAGCTCGATAACGCGGTGGCCGTGGTGGCCGACAACTACTGGTATGCCAAGCAGGCATTGGCCGCGCTGGAAATCACCTGGGACGAGGACCGGTACGCGAAACTGTCCACCGACGACGTGCGCACCATCATGCTCGACGCGCTGAAAAAACCGGGCAAGGTGGCGCGCGACGACGGCGACGCGCTCAAGGTCATCGCCGCCGACGGCAAGCGGGTGGAGGCCATCTACATCAATCCGATGCTGGCCCACGCGACCATGGAGCCGATGAACTGCACCGTGCACTACGACGCGAAGCAGGGCAGCGCGGAGATCTGGGTTGGCTCGCAGGTGCCGGCCCGCGCGCGCGACGACGCCGCCAAGGTGCTGGGACTGGCGCCGGAAAAGGTCACGCTGCACAATCACCTGATCGGCGGCGGCTTCGGTCGGCGCCTGTACACCGATTACGTGGTGCAGGCCGCCGCGCTGGCCAAACAGGTCAAGGGGCCGCTGAAGGTGGTGTGGAGCCGCGAGGAGGATATCCAGCACGATCTGGTGCGCGGCCTGTACGCGCATTCGGTGTCGGCCTCGCTCGACGCCAACGGCAGGCCGGTGGCGTTTTCGCACAAGATCGCGGGACCTTCGAACCTGGCCACGTTCGCGCCGTCGTTCGTGCAAAACGGGCTGGATACCGATAACGTCGAAGGCTCGGATATCTTCTCCTACGATATCCCCAACATGCGCACCGAGTACACGCGCGAGGACGGTCCGGTGCCGAGCGGCTTCTGGCGCGGCGTCGGCCCGACCCGCAACATGGCGGTGCTGGAGAGCTTCATCGACGAACTGGCGGAAAAAACCGGCCAGGACCCGCTGGCCTACCGCCTGTCGATGCTCGACAAGCAGCCGCGCGCGGCCCACGTGCTGAAACTGGCCGCGCAACGCGCCGGCTGGGGCGGCAAACCGGCGGCGGGCTCCGGACGCGGCATCGCCTTGATGCGCGCCTGGGGCACCTACCTGGCGCAGGTGGTCGACGTCAGCGTCAACGACGACGGCGAGGTGGCCGTCAAGCGCGTCGTTTGCGTGGTCGATTGCGGCCATGTCGTCAATCCGGACACCGTCGTCGCGCAGATCCAGAGCGGCATCAACTACGGCCTGACGGCGGGCCTGTTCGGCGCCATCACGTTCAAGGACGGGCGCGTCGAGCAGTCCAACTTCCACGACTACCGCATCCTGCGCCTGAGCGAAGCGCCGCTGATCGAGGTGGAAATCGTCAACAGCACCGAGGCGCCGGGCGGCATCGGCGAGCCGGGTACCGCCGGCGTGGGCGCGGCGCTGACCAACGCGGTCTTCGCGGCGACCGGCAAGCGGGTGCGCGAGATGCCGCTGCGTCCCGAGCTGCTGAAAAAGGCCTGACGGGGCGAGGCCGGCGGCGGGCTGCTACAATAGGCGGGTGAAAAAGCTATTGCTCATCCTGCTGCTGACCATACTGCCGATCCAGTACGCCTGGTCGATGGCGGCCGTCTATTGCCAGCACGAGCCGGCCAAGGTGAGCCACTTCGGCCATCACGGCCACCAGCATCAGGCGCAGTCCGACGAGGACCCCGACCACGGCAAGCCCGTCAAAGTCCACAGCGATTGCGAAGTCTGCCACCACGCGGTGCAGGCTTCGGTGCTTGAAGACGGCGCCCTGGCCGCGCAGCCGGCGGCGCAGGCGCACGCCGCGCCGTTGTTGATCGATTATCTTTCTTATATCTCCGATGGGCCCCGGCGGCCCAATTGGCCGCTCGTCGCCTAGCGCGACGAGACCTCCCACCCCTCATTTTTCTGTCGGACGACGGTGACGTCTCGTCGAATTCTTTTCCATTCGTTCGGAGAATTCGATGTTCAAGTATGTTTTGCCGCTTTGTATAGCGGCATGGCCGGCGTTCGCGCTGGCACTATCCCCCGTGCCCGAACCCACCGGGCCACTGACGTTGGAGACGGCGCTGGCGCTGGCCGCCAACGCCAACGCCGACCTGTCGGCCGCCCGCCACGAGCTGCTGGCCGTGGACGGCGCGGTCCTGCAGGCCGGCCTGCCGCCCAATCCTTCGCTGTCGGTGGAGCGGGTCGATACCCGCCGCGACACCCGCGAAACCACCTTTTTATTGAGTCAGCCGCTGGAGCTGGGCGGTAAACGGCAGGCGCGCGTGCAGGCCGCGCTGCGCGAACGAGAGAGCGCGTCGGCGCAGCTGGGGACCCGCCAGGCGGATATCCGCGCCGATGTCATCGACGGCTGGTTCTCAGTGCTGGCCGCGCAGGAGCAATTGCGGCTGGCGCAGGAGGCGTCCGAGCTGGCGCGGCGCGCGG